>JANNCZ010000269.1:0-3843 GCA_031387185.1 Burkholderiales bacterium | reverse complement strand
CATTGGCGATGTCGAAGCCGGCCTGGTTGCAAAACGCCTTGGCGATGGAGGTTTCTTCCGGCGAGGGGAAGCCGCTGTCGGCGTTACTCGCGGCGCGGTAGAGCAGCAACTGCCCGGCGTCCAGTGTCATTTTCATGTCCGCAAATTTCCATTGCAGGCCCTGGAATTCGCACAGCAACTTGCCGAACTGTTTGCGTTGCAGCGCCCATTGGCGCGCTTCCTCAAAGGCATAGCGGCCGAGCGCGAGTGAGCGTGCGGTGTTGCCGAGGCGCTCGACGTTGAAGCCGGCAATTTGCTTTTTGAAGCCGCCTTCCTTGAGCACCACCATGTCGGGCGCGACAGCGGCGTTCTCGAAATAGATCTGCGCCCATTCCTCGCCGGACATAAAGGACGAGCGCTGGCCGAAGCGCACGCCTGCCTGCCTGGTGTCGAGCAGCACCGAGCCGATGCCGCCGACGCCAGGGCCGAAGCGCACGTAGACCAGCAGCACGTCGGCATAAGGCGCGTGGGTGGAGAACACCTTGCTGCCGTTGATACGGTAGCCGCCGGGCACATCCGGATCGGGCGTGGCCGTGGTGGTAAGGTCAGTGACGGCTGAGCCCGCTTCGGGCTCGCTCATGCCGACCGAGATCACCGATTCGCCGCGCAGAATTTTCGAAAGGTAGCGCTCTTTTTGCATCGGCGTGCCGTATTCGGCGAACACGCGAATCGGGCCAAAGCTGCCGGCCTGGATCACGTCGGCGCTGCGCGGGCAGACCGCCGCGATGGCTTCAATCGCGATCACCGCGTCCATCAGGGTGCCGCTCTGGCCGCCGTCTTTCTCGTTGATGGTGATGCCGAGCAGACCGTTCTCTGCCATTAGTTTGGCGACATCCCACGGATACTCGGTGGCGTGGGCGCGCGCGCGCGCGCCGGCGCGCAGGTGGCGCTCGGCGAATTTGTGCACGGAGTCTTGAAAGGTCTTCTGGTCTTCAGTGAGTTGGAAGTTCATGATGCGGGCCTGAGAGAGAGGGTTTCGGGGAGCGGCAATTATTCGATGGGAATGCCGGAGGCACGAATCACCTTGCCCCATTTGTCGATTTCGGCACGGATGTAGGCGCGAAATTCTTCCGGTGAATTGGCGACGGCCTCGGCCCCTTGCGCCGCAAACTTCTCGCGCACCTCCGGCAGCGCCAGCGCCTTGACCGACACCTCATGCAGGCGCGCGATGATCGCAGGCGGCGTTTTGGCGTGGGCAAACAGGCCATTCCAGCTCGACACTTCAAAATCGGCCAGGCCTGCTTCCGCCATGGTGGGAATGCCGGGCAACTGCGCCATGCGCCGGTGTGCGGCGACCGCGATGACGTTGAGCTTGCCGCTTTGCAAATGGGGAATCGCCGATAGCGCGGTCTGGAACCCCATCGTCACCTGGCCCCCGAGCAAATCGGCAAGCGCGGCGGGCGCACCCTTGTAGGGAATGTGCAGCAGGTCGATACCAGCGCGTTGCCGCAGCAATTCCCCGGCGAGATGGGTTGAGCCGCCGGTGCCGCTCGAGGCGAAGGTAAGCTTGCCTGGTTGCTGCTTGGCGAGCGCGATGAGGTCTTTGACCGACTTGGCCGGCACAGCCACATGCAGCGCCAACACCGAGGGCGCGCTCATGGTCTGGGTGATGGGTGCGAAATCACGCAGGGTGTCGTAGCCCGGATTTTTGTACGCCGTCATGTTCGACGCGTTGGCGATGGTGCCGAGCAGCAGGGTGTAGCCGTCGGGCGCGCTCTTGGCCATCATTTCGGAGGCGATGTTGCTGGTCGCCCCCGGCTTGTTCTCGACGATCACCGTCTGGCCGAGCGCCTCCTGCAACTTGTTGGCCAGCGTGCGTGCGACGATGTCGGTCGCACCGCCCGGTGGGTAGCCGACCAGCACGCGGATGGTTTTGGAGGGGTAGCGCGCCTCTTGTGCGCCAGCCATTGCGCCTGCGCACAGAAGGATGAAACCAGCGAGCAGCGCTTTCACGTCGGACTCTCTTTCATGATGACGAGGCCATCAACAGCCACCACACCGTCTTCCTTGACGATAAGCGGGTTGATCTCCGCTTCAGCAACGGGTTGGCCTGGCAGCAATGCCAACTGCGAAAACGCCGCTATCGCTCGTGCCAGCGCCGCCACATCGCCGCGCGGCAGATTGCGATAACCGCGAATCACTGCAAGGCCTTTTACTTCGTCAATCATTGCGGCTGCCTCCTGCTCACTCACCGGCGCCATGCGCAGGGTAATGTCCTTGTAAATTTCCGCGAGCACGCCGCCGATGCCGGCCACCACCACCGGGCCGACCAGCGCATCGTGACGGTAGCCGACGATGACCTCGGCCAACCCTTGCTCCATCGACTGCACCAGCACGCCGTCAATCCGTGCCGCCGGAAGGGTCCGCGCCACCGCCTTGAGCATCAGCGGCACGCGCTGGCGAAACTCGACACGACTGCCGATGCCGAGCAGCACACCGCCGGCCTCGGTCTTGTGCGGGATGTCCGCCGAGCGCACTTTGACCGCGAGCGGGTAGGGTACGTCGTGCGCGTAGTCTGGTGCGACTGCAACGGCCGAAGCGACCACCGGCACGCCGAGTGAGGCGAACAGTGCGAGTGCATCGGCTTCGTCGAGTTTCGACATGGCTGGAAGCGCTACATCGACAAGAACCGCTCCTACCAAGGGTTTGCGCGGCATGCTCCAGCGAAAAAAAGAAGCCAGCGCATCGGCGCAGGCTTCCGGCGTGCGAAATGCGGCAATGCCTTTTTGTGCGAGCAGCGTGAGCGAGGCCTCGGCATGTGGCGTCAGAAACACCGCGAGTGGTTTGGCGCTCCACGGCGTATCGAGTATCGGCTGCACCGCAAAGTCCGGATGAAACTGCGCGGACGAGCCCACTACCGCCAGCACTGCATCGCAATCGCTTGATGCCAGCAATGACGCGAGCACCGCGCGATAGCGCGCGGCTGAGCTTGCCATCGTGAGATCGACAATCGGTGAATCGGAGACGCGCACGCCGTGTGCGGCGAGTTCGGTGTTCAGTTGCGCGGAAGGCACCATCGCCTCCATGCCGAGCATGCCGAGACGGTCAACCACGCTCGCGGCACCGCCACCGGTGGTGGTGACGACGGCCACGCGCGGTTTGCGCGATGAGGATGACGCCCTAACAGGGGGCGAACGCCCCGCCAGCAAGGGCGCAATTTCAATCAAGGTTTCCAGCATCTCGACGCGCACGATGCCGCAATCGTGCATCCACGCATCCATCGCGGCATCGGTGCCGGCCATCGCACCGGTGTGCGACTTCGCCATCGCTTCGCCCAGCGACGAGCGGCCAAGCTTGAACGCGACCACAGGTTTGCCCGCCGCATGCGCGCGGCGCGCGGCAGCAGCGAGGCGCGGCGCATCGCGCACCGTTTCCAGAAACAGGGTGATCACGCGCGTGCCTGGGTCATCGACCAGCAAGTCCACCACTTCTCCGACGCCAAGATCAGCCTCGTTGCCGACCGATACGAGCTTTGCAAAACCGATGCCACGCGCCATGCCTCGCGACATCAAGGTGCCAAGCATGGTGCCGCTTTGCGAGACCACGCTGGTGGTGCCTGACGGCAGCGCATCGGCTTCGAGAATCGCATTGACCGTGATCGACACATGGTTCGGAATATCGATTACGCCCATGCTGTTGGGGCCGAGCAGACGCACACCGAGCGCGCGTGCGCGCGCGACGAGACGCTCCTGGCGTGCAATGCCTTCGGGGCCGATTTCGGAAAAGCCGTCGCTGAAAATCGATACCACGGGAATGCCGCAAGCGCCGCAATCTTCCACCGCTTGCTCGATGGCATTGCCGGGG
>JANNCZ010000198.1:0-7330 GCA_031387185.1 Burkholderiales bacterium | reverse complement strand
AATAAATCGTCTTGCGCTGCGAGGGCAGCGCCGGGTTTGTATTTGAGGCGGGGTTTACTCATGGTGATGTCAGTCGTGCGAACGGCTGTGCGGCTGCATGGTACGCCGTGCTAGGGCCGCACCGGATTCGCCTGTGCCGCCACGCCACTTGCGCCGGTTGCGCCCGATGCACCCGATGCACTCGATGCACCAGAAAGCAAGGCCGCCGCGCGCTCGTCACCCGCAGCCGGCATATTGCGCCTTCCCGGCAAGGTAACGCGAATGCGGCCATCGTCCTTGGCCACCCGTTTTTTCACACCGCCGCCAAAGTGTTCATAAAACTGCATCACCAATTTCACATAGGCTTGGGTTTCAGGAAACGGCGGAATGCTGTTGTTGTACTTCATCACCGCGCCTTCGCCGGCGTTATAGCCAGCCAGCGCCAGTGACAGATCGCCCTTGAACATATCGAGCAGATCACGCAAGTAGCGCGTGCCGCCGCTGACATTGTCTTTGGGCTCGGTACTGTTGCGCACGCCGTAGCGCGCTGCCGTGCCGGGGATCAATTGCATCAATCCCACGGCACCTTTGGGACTGACGGCAGCGGGGTCGTACGCCGACTCGACCGCAATGACGGCCTTGACCAGCGCCGGATCGAGGCGCTGCTTGTTTGCTTCACTCAACACCAGCGCATCATATTTGCCGACGTTGGGGGTTTTCTGGATGCGCTTGAAAATGATGTGATCCTGCAACGCCTCGGTGGCCGGCAAATACTTGAGCTCGGACGACAACTGAAACTCACGGCGCGGCTCGTCCTTGATGAATAGCTGATAGCGCTCGTCACGCTTTTCGTTGGCGAGATGCACCTGGCCTTGCGCATCCACATAGCCATAGACATCCGCCTGCGCCGGAGCGGACAAGACCGCGCAGACCAGCCCGCAAATGAGGCCGCGAATCAGCCCGCGGCCTGCCCAACAAGGGAGGTTCCGGGTCCAATGGCTGTGCTGTTTTCCGCGCTGTCGGGTACCGTGATTCACGGCGGCATTTTAACCAAGCGCCCGGTGATCCGTCCCCAGTGCGGCAGGGAATCAGGCCGGAACGCAATGCCGCAGCACTGCCTCAAAGGTCGGCGCGGGGCAGATCAAACCAGAACGTGGCACCCTTGACTGGATTGTTTTGGTAGCCAATCACACCACCGCACCCCTCGACTGCTGCCTTGCACAACGAAAGTCCAAGACCAGCCCCGCCTTGCCCAGCTCCGCCTTGGACACGCCCATCCGGGGCGCCTGCACGCCCGAACCGCGCAAACACCTGACCGGCGAACTCGGGCGGCACGCCGCTGCCTTGATCGACCACACTGAAACGCACGCAGCGGTCTTGCACATCGGCTCCCACCACAACCGTGGCGCCTTCCGGTGAGTGTTTGACAGCGTTGTCGATCAGATTGACCAGCACCTCGTGTATCCAGCGCTCGTCAGCTTTCACACGCGCGCTCCCGGCGCGTTGTGCCAGCGCGAGGTAGCGCCCGGCATGCCGCACTTTAGGTTCTTCGGTCTCGAACGCGTGATCGATCAAGCGCACTGCGGACAGGATGACCGGCTCAAATTCAATGCCACCGGCGTCGAGCTTTTGCAGATGGAGCATGGTGTTGATGAGACTGTTGAGACGGTCAGCACCCTGCGCAGCCATGGCCAGCAGCGTCTTGGGATCACTGGCCGGCGCGGGCTGCTCCGATGCCGCCTGCAGGGCCTCGACCGCGCCGATCACCGCCGCCAGCGGCGTGCGCAGTTCATGGCTCATGGTGGCGATGAAATCGTCCTTGATCGTTTCCATGGTGTGCCGCTGCGAGATATCACGTGCAAACAAGGCGAGACGCCGCCCGCCGTCTTCAAACAAATCCTGGCGGCCGCCATTGCCACCCAGTTCGACCACTGCGGCTTCAACAAATACTTCGCGTCCATCGGCGGTCAGCGCAATGTCTTCAAACCCGGACCAATCGCGCGCCATGGCGCCGCTGTGCAGGTACTGACCGAGATCGCGCTCCAATGCTTTGCGTTGCTGCGGCGGTGCCAATTGGGCGACGTTCATGCCGCGCAACGCCGCCGCGTCATAGCCGAACAGTTTCAGCGCCGCCGGATTGGCGAGGCGGATGGCTCCCACATGGTCAAAAATAACGACGGCGTCGACGGAGGTGTTCCAGATCGCGCGATACAGCGCGGCGCCGGCCTGATAGCGCTGACGCTGTTCAGCCTGGATGGTGGCCATCCAGGCGAGGACGGGCGTCATGGCGGCGAGAAAGCCCCACTGCATCAGGTCGGCGCGCCACGACAGGATCCGGCCATCCCCCCCCGACGCGATGAAGATCGCGATAGCGTGGCACGCCAGCACATAGCCCGCCAGCACCAGCACCAGACGCCAGCTAAAGCGGAATGCTGCGAATACCAGAATGGTGAACAACAAGAGGGTAAGGGGCGCACGCGCCGGCCCGGCGTGCGCCATCACATAGGCCGTGACCGTCACCCCGCTGGCGACCTGCGGCAGCGTCAGACTGGGATCGGAAAAGCGTTCGTTAAAGCCGGTCTGAAACGCAATGCCAAACACCACCAGACAGCTTAGCGCCAGCACTGCAGCGAGCACCAATACGCCACCGCCGATGAAGCCCGCGAAGTAGCACGCGAAGTACAGGGCGAGCGCGACGGCAGTGGTGGCCGAGGTGATCGCAAAATAGCGCAAGCGCAACGAGCGCGCATAATTTGCACCACGCAGCGGGCGCGTCATCGCCAGGGCAGCGTCGGCGAACGGCATGCTGCGTGTGGCCGGCTCGGCTGCCTCCTTGGCACGCTCTCTGGCGCGTGGCTTGTCGCCAGTAGCTGTGGAGATTTGCGCTGCGCTGGCAGACGTATTCACGGCGCCTGACGCAGGTCCCGCCGCGCTTCCGGAAGATGGGGTTGCGCTCACAGCAGTTCGCCGAGGATGTGCTTGACCGGTGCAAAGCTGCGCCGGTGCGCCGGGCAGGCACCGTGTTCGCGGATACGCGCCAGATGCAGTTGCGTGGCATAGCCCTTGTGGCGCTCAAAGCCGTAATCGGGGTACTGGCGCGCCAAGGCTACCAACTCACGATCGCGCGCGGACTTGGCGAGAATCGACGCCGCCGAGATTGCCGCCACCAGCGCGTCGCCCTTGATGATGGCGCGTGCGGTGTAGCTGATGAGCGGCACATGGTTGCCATCGACCCAGACTTCGTCCGGCACGATCAACAATTTTTCGACCGCCCGCCGCATCGCCAGCAGACTGGCGTTGAGAATGTTCATGCGGTCGATTTCGTCGACACTCGCGGTCGCGATGGCAAAGGCCAGGGCTTCGGTCTGGATGCGCACGGCCAAGCGCTCGCGCTCCTTGGCGCCGAGCTTTTTTGAATCATCGAGACCGCGAATCGGCTTCTTCGGATTGAGCACCACTGCAGCGGCATACACCGGCCCGGCCAGCGGCCCGCGCCCGGCTTCATCCACGCCGCAAATCAGCAAGCCCTTTTGCGACGGCGGTTTGCGCAAGGGTTTGATCTTGCGCCACTGGCGGTCGATGCCGGACAGCAGATCGGCGGCCTCAGCCGGGGCGGCTGCGGTGGCGGGATCCGCAGACGCCGCTGCATCGCGTGGAACGCGGGTGCCGTGAGGCGCGGAGGTCATGAGCGGCGATTCTACGCCTGCCCTTGCCGTGCCGGCGGCGTGGGTGGCGTCGCTGACGCAGGTAACCCCGGTAACGCGTACGACGTGGGCGGTGCCTCATGCGTTGGCGGCAGTGGCTGCGTTGAGGGTGCAGGTTGCATTGGTGGCACTGAATAGGTTGGCGGCGCTACATGCGGCGCGCGCAGCAAGCGCTCCACTGCATCGGCTGCGCGCGCTGCGCTGTCTTGGCGCAGGCTGCGATGCAGGGCATCGAAGCGCCCAGCGATGCGCGTGCGCAGGCTGTGGTCATCGAGCAAGTTCAACAGCGCTTGCGCGAGATTTTCCGGGCTGGCCTCGTCCTGCAAAAACTCGGGCACTACAAACTCGCCGCACAAAATATTGGGTAGGCCAACCCAAGACTGGTACTTCATGCGCCGCATCATGGCCCACGACAGCGGTGCCATGTTGTAGGCAATCACCATAGGGCGGCGCAGCAACGCAGTCTCCAGGGTGGCGGTGCCACTCGCCACCAGCGCGACATCACAGGCAGCCAGCGCGGTGTGCGACGCGCGTTGTACGAGCGTGAAGCGCGCGGCTTGTGCTGCGTCGAGACCAGCGGCGGTCTGTGCGGCGTGCCACTGTGCCTCGGTCTCCACGCTGGCAAAGGGCACGACAAAATGCAACTGTGGGCGCGCGGCGGCCATCAACAATGCAGTGTGTGCAAAGCGCACAGACAGATAGCGCAGCTCGGACTCGCGGCTGCCGGGTAGCAGAGCCACCACCGGCGCGTCCTGCGGAAGACCGAGCGTTGCGCGTGCAGCAGATCGTGCGGCATCGCTGCCGGCGTCCAGACCAATCATGTCGGCGAGCGGATGGCCTACGTAGCTTGCGGGAACTTGTGCCTTTGCGTACAAATTCTGTTCAAACGGGAACAGGCACAGCATGTGGCCTGCTGCGCGGCGGATTTTGTCCATGCGGTTACCGCGCCACGCCCAGATCGACGGACTGACGTAATGACAGGTGGCGATGCCTGTTTCGCGCAGGCGGATTTCGAGATCAAGATTAAAGTCGGGCGCGTCGACACCGATGAACAAGTCAGGCTTCTGTGCCAGCAGACGCTGCGCCAGTTTGCGGCGGATGCCGGTGATCTCTGGATAGTGGCGCAGCACCTCGACATAGCCGCGCACGGCGAGCTTTTCGCCAGGCCACCAGACATCGAAACCTTCGGCCTGCATGCGCGGGCCACCGATGCCCATGAAGTGCACGCCGGGCAAGCGCTGCTTGATCGCAGCCATCAAGTGCGCGGCGAGCAGATCGCCCGACGCTTCTCCAGCCACCATGGCGATGCGCGGCGCGCAGTTCGTCACGGGGATTCCACAGGACGCCTAGCGCACGATGCCGCGCGTCGCTGCGGCGAGGAATGCGAGCAGGGGTTTGATCTCGTCCGCCGCCAACGCACCCAACTCGCGCTTGGCTTCTTCCAGCGTAAGCGTGCTCTTGTAGAGTGTTTTGTAGGCGCGGCGCAGCGTGTCGATTTGCAGTGCGGTGAACCCGCGCCGCTTCAACCCTTCTGTGTTGAGGCCGTGCGCCGCAGCCGGGTTGCCCGCGCAGGTGACGTAAGTCGGCACATCCTTGAACAGGATCGAGCCCATGCCGGTGAGCGCATGTGCGCCGATGCGCACGAATTGATGCACCACGGTGAAGCCGCCGAGGATGGCCCAGTCGCCGACATGCACGTGGCCGGCCAATTGCGCGTTATTGGCGAAGATGGTGTGATGGCCGATTTGACAGTCGTGGGCCAGATGCACGTAGGCCATGATCCAGTTGTCATCGCCGACCCGCGTGACACCGGCATCCTGCGCGGTGCCGCGATTGAAGGTGCAGAATTCGCGAATGGTATTGCCATCGCCGATATCGAGCGAGGTGTCTTCACCCGCGTATTTTTTGTCCTGCGGTGCCGCGCCCAGAGAGCAGAATTGCCACACACGATTATTGCTGCCGATCACCGTTGGCCCTTCGATAACGCAATGCGGGCCGATGCGCGTGCCTGCGCCAATGCGCACCTTTGCGCCAATCAGGCTGTAGGCGCCAATCTCGACATCGTCCGCGAGTTCGGCGCCTGCATCGACGATGGCTGTCGGGTGAATTACGGCCAACGTCAGCTCCCGGAGGTGCCGGTGGATCCGGCTGGTGCTGTCGCTGTTGCTGCGCCAAGCGCGACAGCAGAGTTGGTGGCTGTCTGACCGGGCGTGATTTCACCACCGTCTATGCGGCGCACCGTGCACATCAGCGACGCTGCCGTCACAACGAGTCCATCGACCTTGGCCTCGGCGCTGAACTTCCACATGCCGCGCCGCACCGGGCCATCCATCGTGGCATGCAGATGCAATTGATCGCCCGGCATCACCGGCCGCTTGAAGCGCGCACCGTCAATGCCGACGAAGTAGTAGACCGATTTGTCATCGGGCTTGCTGCCTAGGGTCTTGAACGAAAGAATAGCGGCCGCCTGCGCCAAGGCTTCGAGAATCAGCACGCCCGGCATCACCGGGTGGTGGGGAAAATGGCCGTTGAAAAACGGCTCGTTCACGCTGACGTTTTTGAGCGCATGAATATGCTTGCCCGCTTCGACATCAATCACGCGGTCTACCAGCAGCATCGGGTAGCGGTGTGGCAGGTGGTCGAGGATGGCGTGAATGTCCATCGGTGTCATGCTGGTGTCTCCGGTGCGCGTGGTTTGGTTTGACGTGATTTGGCTTGGCGTGGCTTGACGTAGAGTAGCTCAGCGAGTGATGTCAGACGTGGGCTAGTGCTTGATCTTGAGTGCTGCCTCGAGGGCGCGAATGCGCGCTTCCATCGCATCGAGGTGGCGCAGATGGGCGGCATTTTTGAGCCATTCGCGGTTCACGGTGGCGGGCAGCGATGCGCCATAGCGGCCCGCCGACGCAATCGATTTAGTGACCAGCGAGCCCGCCGTCACGTGTACATCATCAGCGATGGTCAGGTGTCCGAGCACAATGGCCCCGCCGCCAAATGTGCAATGGGCGCCAATCACCGTGCTGCCGGCAACACCCACGCAGCCTGCCATCGCAGTGTGGGCACCGATGCGCACGTTGTGGCCGATCTGGATCTGGTTGTCGAGCTTGACGCCCTCTTCGATCACCGTGTCATCGAGTGCGCCCCGGTCAATCGTGGTGCCGGCGCCGATCTCGACATCGTTGCCAATCACCACTCGCCCGGTCTGCGGCACTTTGATCCACCGCCCTTGATCCTGCGCGAAGCCAAAGCCATCGCTGCCAATCACTGCGCCCGCGTGAATGATGACGTTGGCACCGATCACCATCCCGGGATACATCGTGACGTTGGGATAAATCAAGGCATTGGCACCAATCGATGCGCCGGTACCTACAGAGACGTGCGCGCCAATCGAAGCGCCCGGCGAAATCTGCGCTGTGGGTGCAATCACGGCGGCGCGGTCAATCCCGCCAGCCTGCCGCGCGCTGCGGTCCAGCAGGTGCGCAACCGCTGCGAAGCAGGCATAGGGGTTCTCATGCACCAAGCGCGGCTTCGTTGTTAGGCTGGCATCCACCGGTGCCACAATCAAGGCAACCGCGCCAGTCTGTTCGACCTCACGGCGATATTTGCGATTGGCAAAAAAAGCAATCGCTGTTGCACCCGCCGACTTGAGT
>JANNCZ010000174.1:0-8266 GCA_031387185.1 Burkholderiales bacterium | reverse complement strand
GCCAGATGCGCTTCCCCGCTGGCGATCAGAGCCGACGCGGCTTCCTTCTCGCGCTTCTTCAAACTGCCCGAGAGCCAGGCGATGCGCACGCCTAGCGGCACCAGCCAGGCACTCAGTTTGCGATAGTGCTGCTCGGCCAATATCTCGGTCGGTGCCATGAACGCAGCCTGATAGCCGCAGTCGATGGCGCGGCACGCGGCAAGCGCGGCAACGATGGTCTTGCCGCTGCCAACATCGCCTTGCAGCAGACGGCGCATCGGATGCGGCGCGGCAAGATCACGCAGCACTTCGTCGCGCGTGCTCTGCTGCGCGCCGGTAAGTTGAAATGGCAAAGCTGCCAGGAGCCGCTGCTGGAGCGGGTCTTGCGGCACATGCTGCCCAAGAAGCGCTGCTGGAGCGGTTCCTGGCGCGATGGCTTGACCCATTTTCGCGTCCGCGCTTTGCTGGCGGACTGCCTGCTTCGCTCGCGCATCCTCGCCAGCCGGCAGCGCCGTACCGGCCGCGACAACCAGCACCGGCGCGCTTTCGCGGCGCCGCGCGCGGTACGCACTTTGCAGCGACAGTTGCTGCGCGAGCAATTCATCAAATTTCATGCGCTGCCAGCCCGAATGGGTTTGACGATCCAGCGCCGCCGCGCCCGCACCTGGCGCGGGAAAATGCAACGCGTGAATTGCCTCGGCAAACGGCACGAGCTTCAACCGTATCGACGCCTCAACCGGCGCGGTGTCGACCAACTGGCCTTCAGTCTTCGCGCTGTTGATGGCGTTCACGATCACCTTGCGCAGCGGGCCTTGACCCAGACCCGCCGTGGTGGGGTAGACCGGCGTGAGCGATTGCGCCAGAGCCGCGCCTTGTTCCACTTCACGATAGCGCGGATGAATCATCTCGGCGCCAAAAAATCCGGTACGCGGCTCGCCGCAAATGCGAAAGCGCTTGCCCGCCGTCATCTGGCGCACGAGGCTGCCGTAAAAATTGAGAAAACGCAGCACCAGCGTGCCGCTGGCATCGGTGACGCGCACGATCATCGTGCGGCGCGGGCGGTATTGAATCGTCGCGTCGGCGATTTCACCTTCGACTTGCGCGAACACACCGTCAATCAATTCGCCAATCGGCGTGATGCGCGTTTCGTCCTCGTAACGCAGCGGCAGGTGCAGCACCAGGTCGAAGCGGCTCTTGAGACCGAGGCGCGCGAGCTTTGCGCAGAGCGTGCCGCCGCCTGCGGACTTGGCAGGCTTGCGCGCGGATTTCGCGGCGGGCTTGGTGCCGGGCGTGGAGGATTTGGCGGTCAATCGAGCGTCAGTCAAAGCGCACGTCAGAGAGCAAATTGGTCAACAAATCTGCGAGCAATTCGGTCCATCAGTCAAGAACCAAAATCGCGTCCACTTCCACCAGCGCGCCACGCGGCAAGCTCGCCGCACCAATCGTCACGCGCGCCGGATACGGTTGCGGGCAATGCGCGGCCATGGCGCCGTTCACCTTCGCAAAGTGAGCGAGGTCGGTGAGATAGATCGTCAGGCGCACCGCATGCGCGAGCGAGCCGCCGGCAGCGGCGGCCACCGCCTTGAGGTTGTCGAACACGCGCGCGACTTGCGCGTCGATGCCTTCGGCCAACTGCCCGCTGGCCGGGTCCAGGCCAATTTGGCCGGACAAATAAACCGTGTTGCCGGCCTTGATCGCCTGCGAATAGGGGCCGATGGCAGCCGGTGCGCCGCTCGTCGATACAACCAATTTGGTCATGGGGAATCACTCGCAATCAGATGGAGCCGCCAGTGTACCGATTGCCGGAATGCTTGGTCAGCCAGCGCGACAGCCAACACACCACGGCGGCGATCACCGCAATCACGACAGCGTTGTGACCCGATCTCAACGGCCGCACCACATCAAGTGTGAACTTTTGATGCGCCGCAACACGCGCGGTTGAAAAGGAGTAGAGTTTCCGCCCATTCCGTTCCGGACAGACTGTTTTCATCAACAGAGCGTGCGAGAACGGCGGAGACCAAACAACAATGATGTCATTCGATCAACTGCGGCAGTTTGTCATCGGCAAACCGCTTGATCCGCTCAACGCCAACACGCGCCACGGCACGGCCTTGATCGCCTTCCTCGCGTGGGTCGGCCTTGGCGCTGACGGTTTGTCCTCGGCGAGTTACGGACCGGAAGAAACCTTCCTCGCGCTAGGGGCCAACACCGGGCTTGGCCTCTATCTCGTGGTGGCCACGGTGGTCACGGTGTTCATCATCGCGCTGGCCTACAACCAGGTGATCGAGCTGTTCCCCACCGGCGGCGGCGGCTATCGCGTGGCGACGCAATTGATCGGCCCCTACTCCGGCTTGGTCTCGGGTGCGGCGCTGATTCTCGACTATGTGCTCACCATCGCGATCTCAGTGGCGGCGGGCGTGGACGCGATGTTCAGCCTGCTCCCCGCCGGCGTGCAGCACTACAAGTTGATTACCGAAGCGGTGTTCGTGGTGCTGCTCTTGATGCTCAATCTGCGCGGCATGAAAGAGGCGATCCAGATTCTGCTGCCGATCTTCATGGGCTTCATCATCACCCACGTGATTCTGCTGCTGTACGGCGTGATTGCGCACGCCTCCGTGCTGCCGGCACTGATCCCCGCGACCATCGTCGAGACGCAGAAGCTGTCAGCCAACATCGGCATGCTCGGCGTGATCGCCGCTTTGATGATCTCTTACTCGCAGGGTGGCGGCACCTACACCGGCCTCGAAGCGGTGTCGAACAACGTCAATGTGCTGGCCGAGCCGCGCGAGAAGACCGGCAAGGTCACCATGTTCTACATGGCGCTCTCGCTCGCCATCGCGGCTGGCGGCATCATCCTGCTGTATCTGTTGTGGGGCTCGCAGCCGCAGGAAGGCAAGACCCTCAATGCCGTGTTGTTCGGCGCCATCATCGAAGACATGACGCGATTTGCCGGCTTTAGCAGCGGCACGCTCAATCAGGTGCTGTTGATCGTGGTGCTGGCGACCGAAGCGGGCCTGCTGTTTGTGGCCGCCAACACTGGCTTTCTGGGCGGCCCGGCGGTGCTCTCGAATATGGCGCTCGACTCCTGGGTGCCGCACCAGTTCCGCTATCTGTCGCAGCGCCTGGTGACGCAAAACGGCATCATGGTGCTCGGTGTCGCCGCCCTTGCCATCCTGCTCTGGACCGGCGGCAGCGTCACCGTGCTGGTGGTGCTGTACAGCATCAGTGTGTTCCTTACCTTCGCGATTTCGCTCTACGGCCTGATGGCCTATTGGTGGCTGCACCGCAAAGAGCTGGCGCACTGGCGGCGGCGCCTGCTGCTCTCGACCACCGGCTTTGTGATCTGCGCCAGTATTTTTGTGGTGCTGTTGTTTGAAAAATTCACCAAAGGCGCGTGGCTGGCAATCATCATCATCGCGGCGATCACCGCGCTGTGTATCTGGATCAAGCACCACTACGACGAGACGCGCCGCAAGATCGGCGAGATCGACGCCATCTTCTGCAACATGCCGGTACCCGATGTGGTCGAGGCCGAACCACCGCTGCAACCCGATGCGCCCACCGCCGTGTTTTTTGTCGGCTCCTCGCGCGGCGGCGGCCTGCACACCTTGCTGTGGGTGCAGCGCATCTTCCCCGAGCATTTCAAGAATTTTCTGTTCGTCAACGCGCGCACCGTAGATGTGAAGGCCTACGGTGGCGATCACATTCTCGAAAAACTGAAGGGCGACGCGGAAGCCTCGCTCAGCTATTTCGAGCGCTTCTGCCACGTCAACGGTCTCGCTGCCAAGAGCTATGCCGCCTACGGCACCGACCCGGTCGAAGAAATCGTGCATCAGGCCGAGAAGATTCGCGGCGAATTTTCCAATGCCATCTTTTTCACCAGTAAACTGATTTTTGAAGATGAAAACTGGGTCACGCGCATTCTGCACAATCAGGCCGCACTCGCCTTGCAACGGCGCCTGCACCTGGGCGGCATGCAGATGGTGATCCTCGGAATGAAAGTATGAGCACAAGAACTGCCGGCAAACAAACCATCGCCTTGCTGCACCCGGGCGACATGGGCGCCGCGCTCGGCGCCTGCCTCGTTGCCAATGGCCATCACGTAGTCTGGGCCTCGGCGGGCCGCAGCCCGGCCACGCGCACGCGTGCCGATGCAGCCGGCCTTGAAGACAAGGTCACGCTGGGCCGCGCCGTCGGTGCCGCCGACATCGTGCTCTCGGTATGCCCGCCGCATGCCGCGCTCGATCTCGCCGAAGAAGTGGCAGCGCTGGAGTTCGAAGGCCTGTACGTCGACTGCAACGCGATTGCGCCTGACACCACGCGCGAAGTGGGCGCACTGGTCGAAGCGGCGCAGGCACGCTTTGTCGATGGCGGCATCATCGGCCCGCCACCGGTGAAGGCAGGCGTCACGCGTTTGTACTTGTCGGGGCCGCAAGCGGCCGAAGTGGCCGCGCTGTTCAGGGGCAGTCTGACCGAAGCGCGCGTGGTCAAGGGGCCGGTGGGCGCGGCCTCGGCATTGAAGGTGGCCTACGCGGCGTGGAACAAGGGATCGATTGCCATGCTCGCTGCCGTGCGCACCTTCGCGCAGGTCGAGGGTGTAGATGCTGAACTGCTCGCCGAGTGGGCAATCTCCCAGCCTGACTTGCCCAAGCGCTCCGAAGCAATCACGGCACAGTCGTACAAGGCGTGGCGCTGGATTGCCGAGATGGACGAAATCGCCACGAGCTTTGCCTCGGCCGGCGTGCCGCCCGGCTTTTATGAAGCAGCCGCCGAGCTGTATCGCCGCCTCGAAGATTTCAAAAACCCCGCTGCGCCGCCGTCGATGAAGGAAATCACCAAGCGCATCGCCCAGGGAGAAGACCAATGAGTGCCGTTCTCGCACCGCAGGAAAAACCGGAAACCGCGAAAACACAGGACTACCCCTTTGCAGTGCGCCCGCTCACGCCGCGCCTCGGCGCCGAAATCAGCGGCGTCAATCTCGCCAATGACCTGAGTGACGGTACCTTGCGCGCCATCCATCGCGCGTTTTTGCAATATCAGGTACTGCTGTTCCCGCCGCAAGATGTGCCGCCCGCGCGTCAGGTGCGCCTCGCGCAGTGCTTCGGTGAGGTGCAGATCCACGTGATGAACCAGTATCACGCCGACGGCTTTCCCGAGTTGTACCGCCTCTCGAATCTTGACGCAAACGGCAAGCCCAACGGCAAGCACCCCGACAAAGGAACGATGGCCTGGCACACCGATGGCTCGTGGCAGCGCATCACCGGCCACGCCACCCTCATCTATGGCGAAGTGATGCCGTCCACCGGTGGCGAGACCCACTTCGCCGACATGTACGGTGCGTATGAACGCCTGAGCGATGCATGGAAGGCGCGCATCGCCAATTTGCGCGCCGTTCACAACCTCGACTTCTCGCGCACCCGCCGTCACGGCGAAGACCCGCTGACCGACGCGCAGCGCGCCGCCAAACCACCCGTCGATCATCCGGTGGTGCGCACCCATCCCGAGACCGGGCGCAAGTGCATTTACCTTGGCGATCACGCCGAATATATCCAGGGCATGCCGTATGACGAGGGTCGTAGGCTGATCGAAGAGCTCAATGCGCTCGCGATCCACGCCGACCTCACCTACGAACACCGCTGGACACCGCGCCAGCTCATCGTCTGGGACAACCGCTGTCTGTTGCACATTGCCACGCCCTACGACGAAGTCAACGAAGGCCGCGTGATCCGCCGTTGCACGGTGCTGGGCGAAGTGCCGCACTGAGCTGCGCTCCGCCTTGGCACCACTGACACGAGTCTCTTCATCGCGGATTGTCAGCGTCCAGTGGGAGGCTGTTCCCTCGATGTTGCAATCCGTTGCAATCCGTTTGACCCGTATCAACCCAGTTGATATACTTGATATATCAGTCGCGCCGGTCGATCGACCCGCGCCCCTCCCTCCATTCCGCCTGCCATGCCCGCCACCGCCAAGCCCGATCAACTGCTGCTGCGCATGCGCCCCGCCGATTCGGCCAGTGGTATCAGCCGCATTACGCTCTCCAGACTGGCCACCATGCTTGACACCACCGAGACCCAGGTCACCCACCTGGCGCTGGCGCGTCTCGCGCGTGAGGTGTTGCCCACCTACGCGCCTGACGACGGCCAGCTGACGCGCGCGCAACTCGCCGCGATCCGCAAGGCCGAGCCGCAGGGCCGGGCGCGCTCGGTCAAGTCCAGTCTGTTTTGAGGCATGCTGTGGTGGCCTCAGCCCGAAGCGGGCGACATCGTGTGGTGCCGCTTTCCGCTCAACAAAGGCATCACTCCCGGCGCCAAGCCACGGCCCGCACTGATCGTCAAGCTGTTTGACGATTTCGCACCGCAGTGGTTTGTCAAAGTCGCCTATGGCACCAGTCAAAAGATTGAACAACTGCGCGCCGGTGAATTCGCCATCACGCCTGAGCAGACTGCCGCGTTCCGTCTCGCCGGCCTTACCTGCGCCACCAAATTCAGCTTTACGCAGATAGTCGAGTTGCCCTTCAATGACTTGTGGTTCAAGCCACCGCCGGGTGCGCCGCATGGGCAACTCCCCAAGCTTGGCATGCTGCATCCCAACCTGATGCGCCACGCCCAGGCGGCGTGGCAAGCGGTGGAGCAGCCATGAACCTGATCGCCATGATCGCCATGCTGGTGCTCACGCACACGACCTTCACCGGCAGCCGCGTGGCGCTCTCGCTGTATGCCTTGCAGTTGGGGGAAGATTCGTTCACCGTCGGCTTGCTGATGAGCCTGCTCGCGGTGATCCCGACGCTGTTTGCCGTGATGATCGGGCGCTGGACCGACCGCACCGGCATCGCCAAACCGGCCGCGATTGCGCTCACGCTGATGCTGGCAGCCGCGTTGCTGCCCGGCACTCTGCGCTCGCTCGCCAGCCTGTATGCATCCAGCATTTTGCTCGGCTCCGGCTTCATGCTGATCCATGTCGCGGTCAACAATGCCGTCGGGCAACTGTCCACGCCGGAGACGCGCAAGGAAGACTTCGGCCGTCTCGCGCTCGGCTTTTCAATCTCCACCGTGTTCGGCCCGGTGATCGCCGGGTTTTCGATTGACCACGCGGGCCACGCCGAAACCTTTCTGATCCTCGCGCTGTTCCCGCTGCTCGGCGCGGGCGCTCTGACCATCGTGCGCAAAACGGCTCCCAGAGCCACTCCCAGGGCCGCACCGCCGGCTGATGCGCGCGTCATGGACTTGCTGCGCATCGTGCCATTGCGCGCCGTATTCATCGTCAGCGGCCTGTTGTCGATGGGCTGGGATCTGTTCACCTTCATGGTGCCGCTGCAGGGCGCGCGCATTGGCCTGTCGGCCTCGACCATCGGCATCATCATGGGCAGCTTCGGCGTCGCCACTTTCGTGGTGCGCGCGGCGATGCCCTGGCTGGCGCGCAATCTGTCGGAGTGGGTGACGCTGACCAGCGCATTTGTGATTACCTGCGTGGTTTTTCTGCTGTTCCCGCTGTTCACTGCGGTGCCGATGTTGATTGCGCTCGCGTTCATGCTCGGCCTCGGTCTCGGCGCCTGCCAGCCGATGGTGATGAGCCTGATTCACACCGCGTCCCCGGCCGGACGCACCGGCGAAGCGGTCGGGGTGCGCACCACCGTGATGAACGCCAGCCACGCGGTGCTGCCGCTCACCTTCGGCGCCCTCGGCACCGCCTTCGGCGGCCTCACGCCGATCTTCTGGATCCTGGCCCTGATCATGGGCGGTGGCGCCTGGTTTTCCGTCCGCCATGCCAAGGCGGCAGCGTGACACTCGACCCGCGCCCCGCTGACGGCACCGGCACCAGCCCGCCCGCTGGCAGCGTCGCGCAACACGACGCAACGGAGCGTGCGCAAGTCAAGCGCTCGCGCTGGCTCAAACGCTGCGCGCTCACGCTGGCCGCACTCAGCCTGATCGCGTGGAGTGGCGCATCGCTCTATCTTTATGTCAATCAACGCAGCATCGTCTATCTGCCCACGCGCGACTGGGTAAAAACACCCAGGGACGCGGGCCTCGTGTTTGAAGACTTTCGCCTCACGGTCAAACGCGCCAACGGTGCGAGCGAAACCATCAACCTGTGGTGGCTGCCGGCACCCGCGCCCACCGGCATGAGCGTGCTGTTCCTGCACGGCAATGCGCGCAACATGGGCGCCCTCACCAACACCAACAAGATCACTGCCCTGGCACGCGCCGGCTTCAACGTCCTGACGCTCGACTACCGCGGCTACGGCAAATCGGATGGCGACGCGCCCTACGAGGCCGCGCTCTACGAAGAC
>JANNCZ010000154.1:0-2680 GCA_031387185.1 Burkholderiales bacterium | reverse complement strand
TCGCCAACAATCTGAAATAGCCAACCGATCGCCCGAATGACGAGTTCAAGAATGACTTCCATCGCCCGGATCGGCTAACTAAAAGTAGGCACCCTAAATGGCGCTTTACAAAGCGCCATTAAACTGTATAATAATACAGTTTTCGGATTTGAGTACCAAAAAATCAATAACATACGCCAATATAGCCCACCCCAAGTAGAAATAGCAACCCCGCCATCGCCTGCCCCGCGCCCGCGTCTGTTCGACCAGATGCGCGACCGCTTGCGCCGCTTGCACTACAGCATGCGTACCGAGGAGGCCTATTGCGATTGGGTGCGGCGCTTTGTGCGTTTTCATGGGCAGCGGCATCCGCGTGAGATGGGGGCGCCCGAGGTCGAGGCGTTTTTGACGCATCTTGCTGTGGTGGGCAAGGTGTCGGCGTCGACGCAAAACCAGGCGTTGTCGGGTTTGCTGTTTCTGTATCGTCAGGTGTTGCTGGTGGAGTTGCCCTGGCTCGATGGTGTCGTGCGGGCCAAGGTGTCGAAGCGTTTGCCGGTGGTGTTGACGCGGGAGGAGGTACAGGCCGTGCTGTCGCGCATGCGCGGCACGCCTGCGCTGATGACGCGCCTGCTCTACGGCACTGGCCTGCGCATGATCGAGTGCGCGCGCTTGCGTGTCAAAGATGTGGATTTCGCGCGCGGCGAGATTTTGGTGCGCGAGGGCAAAGGCTTCAAGGATCGCGTCACCATGTTGCCGCAGTCACTGATGCTGCCCTTGCGCGAGCATCTGGTGCGGGTGCGCGAGTTGCATCAGTGCGATCTGGCGCAGGGGCTGGGTGAGGTGTATCTGCCCTTTGCGCTGGCGCGCAAATACCCCAATGCTGCGCGCGAGTGGGCGTGGCAATACGTGTTTCCGTCCTCCACGCTGTCGCAAGATCCGCGCTCGCCACGCCGCGGCCGCCATCATGCAGATGAAAAATCCGTGCAGCGCGGCATGCGTCAGGCCTTGCGTGACGCCGGCATCGCCAAGCTCGCCACGCCGCACACGTTGCGCCATTCCTTCGCCACCCATCTGCTCGAATGCGGCTACGACATCCGCACCGTGCAGGAGTTGCTCGGCCACAGCGATGTGTCAACCACGATGATCTACACCCATGTGCTCAACAAGGGCGGGCGCGGGGTGGCGAGTCCGCTCGATGGTTTGCTGGGCGCTGCTGCGCCCCGCGCTGTACCTGTGGGCGGGTGGCGGGTGGAGCAGCCTGTTTTACCCTATGGCATGCCGCCAAGACCGTTGGTGCATGCGGTTAGTGGCCTGTCGATGGCCTGAAATCCGCTACCACCAAGGGTTCCCGCTAAATGACGATTGTCACTTGTTCCCTTCCGGCAGTGTGATGCCGGGGAAAATCTTGATCACCGCCGCGTCGTCTTCCTTGGCGTAGCCCGCCGTCGAGGCCTGCATGAACATCTGATGCGCAGTCGCCGAGAGCGGCAGGGGAAACTTGGTCGCGCGCGCAGTGTCGAGCACCAGGCCGAGATCCTTGACGAAAATGTCGATGGCCGAGAGCGGCGTGTAGTCGTTCGCGAGCACGTGGGCCATGCGGTTTTCGAACATCCACGAGTTGCCGGCGCTGTGGGTGATGACTTCGTAGAGGTCTTCCGGCGCGACGCCTTCGCGAATGCCGAGCGCCATGGCTTCGGCAGCGGCGGCGATGTGTACGCCCGCAAGCAATTGGTTGATGATCTTCACCTTCGAGCCGTTGCCGGCGCATGCACCGAGCTTGTAGACCTTGGCGGCGACGGCGTTGAGCATGGCCTCGCACTTGGCATAGACCGCCGCCTTGCCCGCCGACATCATGGTCATCTCGGCGCTGGCCGCGCGTGCGGCGCCGCCCGAGATGGGCGCATCGAGAAACAGCAAGCCCATTTTTTCCAGACGCGCTTCGAGGCCGATGGCAAACGCCGGCGGCACCGTGCTGCACATGATGAAGACACTGCCCGGCTTCAAGGCCGCCGCTGCGCCGCCCTGGCCGAACAACACACCTTCAGTCTGCTCGGCATTGACCACCACCGAGAACACCACTTCGCATGCGGCAGCCACTTCGGCGGGCGATGCGCAGGCGACGCCGCCGTCTTTCGCAAACGCATCGGCTGCCTCGCGGCGCACATCGCATACGTGTACGTTGTAGCCGCCGCGCCGCAGCGACTTGGCCATGCCCATGCCCATGGCACCAAGGCCGATCAATCCGGCGTTTTTGCTCACGTAATGGCTCCCCCTTTGTTGCGTCTGCCTTGTGCGCTCAGGTGCGCACCCACGCAATGATTTCATTGGCGACGCGCTCCGCTTGTTCCCGCTGAGGGAAGTGGCCGCACTGGCCGATCAGCTTGCGCTCATAACGGCCGGTGAAGAACGCTTCCTTGCCTGCCGACGACGCTGGCGAATTGACCGGGTCCTCGGCGCCGTGCATCGTCAGTGTGGGCACGCTCAACTTGGGCGCCGGGTCAAAGCGCGCTTCGAGCGCGGCATACATCGCATGCTGCGGCGCATTGCCCCAGCGCACGGTGTAAGAGTGCAGCACGATCTCGGCCCAGTCGGGGTTGTCGAACGACTGCGCGGTGGCAGCAAACTCTTCATCCGTGGGCTTCCAGAACGGCAGCCAGATGTCCCACACATGGCGCGTGAAATTGTGCCGGTCTTCGCGCAC
>JANNCZ010000152.1:0-2770 GCA_031387185.1 Burkholderiales bacterium | reverse complement strand
GGCGAGCAACAGCATCCACAGCACCAGCGCGCGCCAGACCAGCCCGACGGTGCTCGACAAAAACGCCGCGTCAGCGTCTATGCCGGTGCCAATCTCGATGCGATCATCGAAGGCAACGCCGCCGGCACCCACGCCGTCATGCACCGGCTTTCCCAGCTTGACGCCGATGGCACCGGCGCCCGCCGCCAGGACAATCCCCATCTCGGGATCGCGCCAGCGGGCCGCCTGATTGCGCCAGCAGTAGACCGCATCCTCAAAATTGCCTACCACGGCAAAACCAATCGCGGTCAGACGCAGCGGCACCCAGTCGATCCAGCGCGCCGCCTGTTGGGCGAAATGGCCAAAGCCATGGCTGGCACTGTCTGCGGCGCCAGTGGCACCACTACGCAATGCGGCCGCACCCCACTGCGCCTTGAGCAACAGAGTCAAGCGATAGAGCAGTGCCCCCGCCGGCCCCGGCAGCACCGCAAACCAAAACAATACGCCGAATACGTGATGATGCGACGCCGTCAGCGCTTCTTCAATCGCCAGGCGCGCAATCTCGGTCGAGTTGAGATCATTGGCGGGGCGCCCACGCCATGCACCCATCAGCGCGCGTGCCTGCGGCAAGTCGCCGGTGGCGAGCGCCCGGTGAATGTCGGTGAAGTGATGGCTGAACTGGCGAAAGCCCATCGTCAGATACAGCACGAACACGTTCCACACCCACGCCAGCACAAAAGACACCTGATAGAGCGCGTAATAGATCACCAGCGACAACGCGACCAGCGGCAGCACCGTCAGCAGCCACGCAGTCAAGCCATGATGATGCTCGCCTGCGTTGAGATGATGCTCGATGAAATCAAACACGCTGCGCAGCGGCTTGCCGACGCGTGCCCGGTCCGGCAACGGACGCAATTGTTCGAGCAGCAAAGCCGTGAGCAGAGACATAAAGGTCATGCGCATGAAGATAACATGGCACTGCACCGCTGGGTCTGCGGCTCGCACGCACGGCTACAATCGTTGGCACTAGTGAGCCACACCAGCGCCACCACGCAGCAAGCGGCAGCACTATGCACTGCACCTCGCAGGAGACCCCATGCAGATCACGGCCCCCTTCGGCTACGGCGACATCGTTCCGCTCGAAAAGACCCACAAGGTGCTGCTGCCAAGCATCGGCGCGGTAACCGGCAGCGGCAGCGGCAGCACCGCCAGCAGCGCGGTGCCTTCGTTCTGCCGCAACCTCAACGCGATGGCGATTTCGTTTTCGGAATTCATCGTCGCTTCGCGCGATTACCCGATCGTGTTTTCCACTGCCGACAACGGCCAGGCTTACTCTCCACTTGCAGTGCTCGGTCTCGGCAACGAGCAGAATTTATTCGTCAATGCCGAGGGCGAATGGGCCGCTGATACTTATCTCCCAGCCTTCGTGCGGCGCTATCCATTCTGCATCTCCAAGGTGTACGTCGACGGCCAGCCGCAGAGCGACAAAGTGGTGTGCATCGACAAGGCTTACCTCGACACAGCCGGTATTGCGCTGTTCAACAAGGCTGGCCAGCCCGAGCCGCAATGGGTCGAGCGCGAAAAACTGCTCTCAGAATACGAAGCCGACCTCGACCTCACCGCGCAGATGTGCGCGATCTTTACCAAACTCGAATTGTTTGCGCCCTTCACCATGCAGGTCAACGAAGGCGGCAAGCAGGCGCTTGAATTGCAGGGCATGCAACGCATCGACGAGGCCAAATTTCTCGCCCTCAAAGCGGCCAATCACAAGGCGCTGGTCGAAAAGGGCCTGATGGGCCGCATCTATGCGCACTTCTTTTCGCTGGCCAATTTCGCGCGGCTGTATGACCGCGCGGTGCACCAGGCACCGGTGAAGAAAACCGTGCGGCGCAGCGCCAAAACGTCAGAGTAGCCAGAGAAGCGTGCGCGGCGCGGGCCGCGCCACATTTTTTGCCCTACTCCGCACGCAGGAAGTGATACAGATTGCGCAGCATCGCGGCTGTCGCACCCCAGATGAATTTGTCGCCATAGGGCATGGCGTAGAAATGGCGTTCGCGGCCAAACCAGGCGCGGCTGCGCTTTTCGTGATTGGCCGGGTCGAGCAGGAATTCAAGCGGCACCTCGAACGCATCCGCCACTTCGTTGGCATCAAGCGTCAAGTCAAACGGCGGTTGCACCAGCGCCACCACCGGCGTGACGGCGTAGTTGGTGACCGTGTGATACGCGGGCAGCGTGCCGATGATCTCGATGTGTTCGCGCGCGAGGCCGATTTCTTCCTGCGTCTCGCGCAGCGCCGTGGCAGTGGCGTCGGTGTCTGACGCTTCCACACGTCCGCCGGGAAAGCTGATCTGCCCCGGATGGTGCTTCATGTGCAGCGGGCGCTGGGTGAGCAGCAGTGTGAGTGACGCGCGCTGTACCAGCGGGATCAACACCGCCGCCGGTTTGTAGGCCTCCCCTGCCGGCATTCCCGCGATCAGTCCGCCCGCGCCATCCGGCGGCGTGAACTGGCCGTCACCCAGCATTTCGTGCTGCCAGTCGCGCGGTGCCTGAAATCGGGCGCGCAGCGACTGCGGCGTGACGCCACGAACCGGCGCGAGACCGGCGTTATAGAGCGCCGGGTCTTGGCGCGTGATGGCGCGCGCGTCTTCGTTTGAAATGGTGATTCGCTGCTCAGTCATGCATCGAATTCTTTGAAGCGGCTTGCATCATGACGGAAAGTAAAAGTGTTCGCCGGCGAGGTAGTCATGCCTTTGAATACGCAAAGACAACAAAGCAAAACGGGGCGTCCGTT
>JANNCZ010000145.1:0-3544 GCA_031387185.1 Burkholderiales bacterium | reverse complement strand
ACTATGCCTGAGCAAGGCGTCAAGCTGTGGATCGCGCCCGCGAAACGCACGGAAACTCTCGGCAGCCGGGCGGCTGCCGCCGACGGCGAGCACTTCATTGACGAAGCGTGCCCCGGCATCAGGAGACAACACGCCTTCTTCTTCAAACGCGCTGTAGGCATCGGCCGACAACACCTCGGCCCATTTGTAGCTGTAGTAGCCGGCCGCGTAACCGCCGCCAAAAATGTGCGAGAAATTATTGGGGAAGCGGTTGTAGGCGGGCGGGATCATCACCGCCACACGCTGGCGGATTGCGTCGAGCAACTGCAGGGGCGTGCTCTTGCTCGCGTCGAAATCGGCATGCAATTGCATGTCGAACAGCGAGAACTCGATTTGCCGCACCGTCTGCATGCCGGCCTGGAAATTTTTGGCCGCGCGCATTTTGTCGAACAGGGCGCGTGGCAAGGATGCGCCGCTGTCCACGTGGGCGGTCATGTGCTTGAGCACGTCCCACTCCCAGCAAAAATTTTCCATGAACTGGCTGGGCAATTCGACGGCGTCCCACTCGACACCGTGAATCCCGGAGACGCCGAGGTCGTCGACGCGGGTCAGCAGGTGATGCAGGCCGTGGCCGAACTCGTGGAACAGCGTGATCACATCGTCGTGGGTGAACAGGGCCGGCTTGCCGCCAACACTGCGGGCGAAATTGCAGGTCAAATGCGCGACCGGAGTTTGCAGCACACCGGTACGGCGGCGGCGCGTGATCGCGTCGTCCATCCAGGCACCGCCGCGCTTGCTGTCGCGCGCGTAGAGGTCGAGGTAGAACTGGCCGATCAGGCGTTGCTTGGCTGCGCCGTCGTGCAGTGCTGAGCCTGCGTTGCCTGCGGCATCCGCACCGGCGTTTGCCTCATTGCTCGCTGCGCCGCGCGACTCAATGCGGAAGCCGCGCACATCTTCGTGCCAGGCGTGCGGCGCACTGAGCGCCGGATCAGCCTTGATCTCGACATTGAAAATCGTCTCGACCACTTTGAACAAGCCTGCCAGCACTTTGTGCTCGGGGAAATACTCTTTGACTTCCTGATCGGAAAACGCGTAACGCTGCTGGCGCAATTTTTCCGAGGCGACCATCGTGTCCCAGGCGTTGAGTGTGTCGAGACCAAGAGATTGCTTGGCGAAGTTGCTTAGCTCCGCGTAGTCACGCTCGGCAAATGGGCGCGCGCGTGCCGCGAGATCATTCAAAAAGTCGAGCACTTGCTGCGGCGTGTCGGCCATCTTCGCGGCGAGTGAGACTTCAGCGAAATTGTTGAAGCCAAGCAGCACTGCTTCTTCTGCGCGCAGCGCGACCAGCTTGTCGATGAGGGCGGTGTTATCGAACTTGGCGTCGCCAAATTCGGATGCGCGCGTGACGTTGGCTTTGTAGATGGTCTCGCGCAGGGCGCGGTCATCAGCGTATTGCAGCACCGGCAGGTAAGACGGCGCGTGCAGGGTGAGCTTCCAGCCAGGCTTGTTGTCTTTTTGTGCCGCTTCCCGCGCTGCGTCTTTCACGTCTTGCGGCAGGCCGGCCAGGCGCGCTTCGTCGTCGATGAATAGCGAGAATGCGTTGGTGGCGTCGAGCAGGTTTTCCGAAAAGCGCGATCCGGCGAGCGACTGCTCTTCGGCGATGGTTTTGAAGCGCGCCTTTTGTGCATCAGGCAACTCGGCGCCCGAGAGACGGAAATCGCGCAGGCGGTTTTCGATGATTTTCTTGCGCGCCGCAGTGAGGCCGGCAAACGCGGCGGAATTTTTCAGCGCGCGGTACTGATTGAACAAGGCCAGGTTTTGGCCGAGGTCGGTCCAGTATTCGGTGATCTTGGGCAGGTTCTCGTTGTAGGCGTCGCGCAGGGCCGGGCTGTCGATCACGCCGTGCAGATGCCCGACGGCACCCCAGGTGCGGGAGAGTTTCTCGTTGACATCTTCGAGTGGCGCCACCACGTCGTCCCAGGCCGTGCCGGGGGATTGCGTGACGCGCCCCAGCGTGGCGCGGCAGTCCGCAATCAGGGCATCAACCGCCGGCGTGATGTGCGCCGGTGTGATGTCCGCAAAGCGCGGCAGGGCGGAGAAGTCGAGAAGCGGATTGGTGGTGGCGGAATTCATGAGGGGGGATGGGCAAAAATTCGAAGAGTGAATCGGCGCAACGCAGTGGATGATTTGAGTGCCTTGCAGGTAAACCGTGCAACCGCATCGTGACCGGCGTCTGGCTTAACCTGCCGCCACGCGCTGCGCCGCCTCCGCAGCTTTGAGCGTATTCGACAACAGCATGGCAATCGTCATCGGCCCGACGCCGCCCGGCACCGGCGTGATCCAGCCCGCCACCTCGCGCACGCCGGCAAAATCGACATCACCGCACAGCTTGCCGGCGCTATCGCGGTTCATACCCACGTCAATCACGCAGGCACCAGGTTTGACCATGTCACGTGTCACAAGGTTCACACGACCGGTGGCTGCGACCAGAATGTCGCCTTCGCGCGTCACTGCGGCCAGATCCGGGGACTTCGAGTGACAGATGGTGACGGTGGCACCCGCTTGCAAGAGCATCAGCGCCATCGGCTTGCCGACAATGTTGGAGCGGCCGATGACCACCGCGCGGCAGCCTTCGATGGCGATGCCGTAGTGGTGCAGCATGGTCATCACGCCGGTGGGCGTGCAGGGCGTGAAGCCCGGCAGGCCGGTGAGCAGGGCACCCGCGCTGGCAACATGAAAGCCATCGACATCTTTGGCCGGGGCAATCGCTTCGATCACCTTGTGCCCGTCGATGTGCGCGGGCAATGGCAACTGCACGAGGATGCCGTGAATCGCGGCGTCTGCATTGAGAATGCCGATGAGCGCAAGCAGCTCGGTTTCGCCCACCAAGGCGGGCAATTCGATCAGTTGCGCCTGAAACGCGGCTTCTTCGCAAGCCTTGATTTTGTTGCGCACGTAGGTGCGCGACGCGGGGTGGTCGCCCACCATGACGACAGCGAGTCCTGGTGCGCTTGGTGGCTGGCCGCTGCCCTGAGAGCCGCCTGCACCAAGGGTTTGGGCGCGTTGCTTGAATTGGGCGCGCAGGCTTTGGGCCAGTGCTGCGCCATCGATGAGTTGGGCTGGCATGGTGAATAAAACGTGGAGCGAATGAATAGAGCGTGGGGCGAAAACGGCGAAGGCGGAGAAGCGTGCCGTGAGTCAAAGCGGACTGTACATATCAGCCCAAAAATCAGTGGTTTTCCCTCTGAAATGTTGCCAGCCGCGAATGAAAGGGCGCGAGTGTAGCAGGGATGGCATTGAACACTTCGCGCAGTGGCTGGTAGCGCGCATGGGTTGCGCCGTCGGGCAAGATCAGACGCGAATCGGCAGGCAATAGCGTCACCGCATCGGTCAGTGAAGCGGCGCGTCCCATCGCTTTTAACGCGAGCAGCGCAGCGCCCTGCGCGGTCGATTCGGGGTTGCTGGCCACACGCAGCGGCCGGCCAAATAAATCAGCGGCCATTTGCAGCCAGAAGTCAGAGCGCGCAAAGCCGCCGCCGGCAATGATTTCATCGACCGGCCCGCC
>JANNCZ010000086.1:0-1570 GCA_031387185.1 Burkholderiales bacterium | reverse complement strand
CCGGCGCGCAGCACGATGAATTCGGAAGGCACCAGATGTGTACCCTGATGCAGCAGTTGATGAAACGAATGCTGGCTGTTGGCGCCGACGTTGCCGAAGATCACCGGTGCAGTGGCATAGTCCAATTCGTTGCCGGTGCGGCCGATACGCTTGCCGTTTGATTCCATTTCGAGTTGCTGCAAATAATCGGGCAAGAGGGCAAGCCGCTGCGCGTAGGGCAGCACGGCACGGCTTTGCGCGCCGAGGAAATTGATGTTCCATACCGACAGCAGGGCGAGGATTACCGGCGCATTGCGTTCGGGCGGTGTGTTGGCGAAATGGGCATCCATTTCTGCCGCGCCCGCGAGCAGCGCGTCGAAGGTGGGGCTGCCGAACGCCATCATCACCGACAGGCCGACCGCCGACCAGAGCGAAAAACGCCCACCGACCCAATCGGGCAGGCAGAGAATCTGGCCGTCCGGCACCCCGAACACGCGCGCGGCTGCGGGATTGTTGGTCACCGCAATCAGGTTGGCGTGACCACCCGCACGGGCCGCTGCGCCCGGCGCTGCGGCCAGCCACGCGCGCGCGTGCCGCGCATTGAGCAGGGTTTCGGCAGTGGTGAAGGTTTTGGAAATAATGATGACAAGAGTGCTGGCTGGATCACAGCGCGTCAGCACGCTGTCAAGTTCGTGCGGATCGATGTTGGCGACAAAATGCACGCGCAGGGCTTGCTCTGCGCTGCCTTGGAGGGCGGCGAGCGCAAGACGCGGGCCGAGGTCGGAGCCGCCAATGCCGATGTGAATAACGTCGGTGAAGGCGCGGCCGTTGGCGCTGCGCCGCGCGCCGCTGCGCACAGCCTCGCTCAGGGCGTGCATCTGGTCGAGTCCGGTGCGCGCTTCGGCCTGCGCCGCCGCCGGGCCGCTGCCGCGCAGGGCCACATGCAGGGCGGCGCGCCCTTCGCTGCTGTTGATGGCATCACCGGCGAGCATGCGCGCGCGCCAGCCCGCGACATCGCGCGCAGCGGCGAAGTCTTGGAGCAATTGCAGGGTGGTGGGGGTGGTGCGGTGTTTGGAATAGTCGATATGCAGCGGGCCGGCGTCTACACTCATGTGCTGCGCGCGTTGCGGCGCGGCGGCAAACAGGTCGCGCATGTGTAGTGGCTCGACACTGTGCCGGTGGGCTTCCAGCGCCTGCCACTGCGCGGCGGCACTGGCAGGGGCGGCAGAAGCGGCGCTGGCAGTGGTTTCCGTTGCGGCACGTGCAGCACCGGCAGTGGCGGCGCGTGCGGCATATCCCGCACCCGCAGTCTGAAGGCGTGTACCCGAATAGGTCGTTTTCAAGGTCATTTTTTGTAGAGCCGGAATCGTTCCTGGCGCTCGCCGGGGCGGTTGCCTTCCCACACCAGGCGCGCGCCGGGCGGGGGCATGCGCGAATCACCCTCGCGCGTCTGCACCAGCAGCCAGCCGCATTGCGCGCCGAACGGTGTGTGCAAGAAATAGGCAAACGAGGCGCGCTCAGACAGGCCCAGGTTGCGGGTCTCCAGGCATGTGCCTGGAAGATCCGCTCCCAGAGCGGCTTTCAGGCTGGT
>JANNCZ010000070.1:0-2773 GCA_031387185.1 Burkholderiales bacterium | reverse complement strand
TCCAAAGTGGACATGATGGCCTGCTTTATCTCCGCCTCGGAGACGCACTGCAAGGCCAACCTCAACAAATCGATTGACGCAGCGATTGCCGACTTCGTCGAGTTCATGCCGATTGCACGCCAGTTCAACATCGTGGTGCGCGGGGCTGTCGCCACGGCGTTTGGCTGTCCGTTTGAAGGCGATGTGCCGATCGACAACATCCTCAAGATCATCGGCGCCTATCACCGCGAAGGCGTGCGCCACATCTCGCTGGGCGACACCACCGGCATGGCGACGCCGCCGGTGGTCACACGCACGGTCGAAGCGATCCGCGCGAAGTTTCCAGACATGATCATCGCACTGCACTTTCACAACACGCGCGGCATTGGCCTCGCCAACGTGATGAACGGCCTTGCGCTCGGCGTGCGTGAATACGAATCATCGATTGGCGGCCTCGGCGGCTGCCCGTTCGCGCCCGGCGCGACCGGCAATATTTGTACGGAAGACTTGGTGTATCTGCTGCACGAATGCGGTTACGAGACCGGCATCGACATTGACGCGCTGGCGGATGTGGCGCGGCAAGTGCAGGGCGTGATGCATCGCGATTTGCCCGGCCAGTTTATGAAGGCCGGTGCGCGGCTCAAGCTGTCGTCGATTGATTCTGTGCGGCGTGCGGTGGGTTGAAGCGGCAAGCGGTGACCCGATGCAGTACAGAGTAAGCCGGGTAGGTGAAAAGCCAATCCCGGCCTACTCGAAGCGCGTTGCCCTACTTGCGATCAGTCCAATATCCCGGCCGCCTGCGTTGATGCGCTACAGCGATAACGCGAAGTTCATCCGGCGTGATCTGATAAATGACGCTATAGGGAAAGCGGCGCAACAAATAGCGGCGTCTGTCGCCGCGAAAAATCGCGCCCCGCAGCGAATTTGCCAGAATCAGATTTGCGGTTCTTTCAAACTCAACCAGAAACGCGAGCCCCAGTTCCCGATTTGCGCGTTCCGTGTAGAACGCTGCTGCCTCCTGCAACTCGGCAAGAGCGGGCGGAACAACAACAAGCTTCACTTCAACGCTGCGCGAGCCTGCGCCAGTGCCTCGGCGATGGGAATGACCTGGCTGGTTCCGTTCTCGACATCAGCGATGCGCCGCTCGATTTCTTCGGCCCACGCGTCTTCAATGCCGGTATCTTCATCGAGGCTCGCCAGCAGGAGTTGCGCGAATGCAGCGCGCTCGCCGGGGGTGAGCGTCAGCGCTTCTGCTTCGAGTACTTCAAGTCGATTTCCCATAATTACCGCCTTTGTTTAGCGAGTGCAAAGTTTACTTTACGCCTGACACTGGTTGTCCCGCTGACGTGTGGTCAAGCCACCTGCGCCAACGGCATCAAAATTTCCACAGAGTCATACGGAACCGAAATCGTCGCATCTTCGCCGCGTTCGATCAGCCCCAGCTCTTCGAGTCGCGACACATCGGTGTGGACGTTGGAATAATTGCGTTCGGCGGTCTTGGCTAGTGCGTACACGCTGCAAGGGCCGCTGCGCCGCAGTGTGTCGAGCAACTCCAGCCGCGCCGGCGTCAGGGCGGAGAAAAGCATGCGGGCTGATTCGAAACTGAGGCGGTAGTCTGGCGCACGCCCCCGGCGGGCTGCCGCGATTTGTGTTCTTGCCGAGCGGATCGCGGCGCCGCGTTTGGCGATTTCAATGATGGCTTTCATGGCTCACCTCCAGCTTGCGATGTCGCGTTCGCAGTCATTCTATAGCCATTGGCCTGAAACCCTTGGTGGGAGCGGGTTTCAGCCATATTTCCCGCGCACGGCCCCCAGCGCCAAGCCGCAGTCTGGATGATCTCGATACTCACCCCATCGGGCGCGGCCACGCTGACTGCAGCGGCAAGCGTACGGAATCAACTGGGCGAAGCCTCGGCCAGCGGCTTGTCCGAAAACCACGCCAACTGCTGCGACTGCGCGAGCAGCACGCCGCCCTCACTCCATACATTGGTGTCCTGATCGAAGAAACCGGCGATACCGGCGGCAGAGCGCGATTCAAGCAGCACATGGCCGTCGCCCGCATCCGCCATTTGTGCTTGCGACGCCCGGAAGAAGATGTTGTAGACCACCGTGGTGATCAATACCGGTGTGGCCATGCGCAGCCAGATCGAGGGCACTGGCGCATCACACAAGGCGGTGACGGAGCGTGCGTCGAGCCCGCGTGGCTCGGCATCGCGCACCCACATCAGCGTATTCATGTCGCCCTGCTCCTGGCCGAGGATGCCGCGCACCGGGCGGAAGTCGTAGCGCTTGACGAATTCCGGGATGCGAAAGCGCCGCGCCGGTGCGACCGCAAGGTCAAGCGCGGGCGGTGCCATTGGCATCACCACATCGCTGATGGTGCGCGTCGTGCGCCATTGGGACAGCGTGATGCTGGCGTGGGCGCACACGTTCTCGTTGCCTGCCGCGTCAGCCTGCCTTAACTCGCTGCGCCAGAATGCAGTGGAGCGGTTTTGCCGCAGGCAACTCGTCACCAGTGTGAACGGCGCCTGCCGTATCGGCCCGGCGAATTGCGCCTGTAGCGCAACCGGCTCTCCTTGCGCCGACGGTTCGCTCTGCACCGCGTGCAGCAGCATCGCCGCGATCCAGCCGCCGTAGGGGCCGATGGCGTTCCAGTACAGCGGGCTGGACAGTGAATACCAAGTGTTGGGACCCAGGGCTTCGAGAGCGAGGGACCGGTCGAAAGGATGGGTCATGCAGGCAGTTCCGGGGCGCTGCGGTTCAGCGCAAGGCCGCCATCATGCTCAAGGCCCGCT
>JANNCZ010000914.1:0-1738 GCA_031387185.1 Burkholderiales bacterium | reverse complement strand
GCGATTTACGACGCGATCGGTGTGCGCTTTCGACATTACCCGATCACACCGGAAGATGTGTTGGCCGCGCTGCGCGCCAAGACCGCTGCCGGCGCCGGTGCCACAGCATGACTACGATCACCTCCAACTCAGAGTCTGCTGCCGCCTCATTCCCCGAGGCAATCACGGCACGCGCTGCCGCACTGCAGCCCGCGCCAGCCGTCATGCCACTGCCCGTCACCATCCTCACCGGCTTTCTCGGTGCGGGCAAGACCACGCTGCTCAATTACATTCTGCGCGAGCGCCACGGCTATCGCATCGCAGTGATCGAGAACGAGTTCGGCGAAGTATCGGTCGATACCGACCTGATCGAAAAATCCGAAGAAGAAATCTTCACGCTCACCAACGGCTGCATCTGCTGCTTTGTCGACGTGCGCAACGACCTCATCAAGGTGCTCGGCAAACTGCTCAAGCGCCGCGACGAGTTCGACTACATCCTGGTCGAGACCAGTGGCCTGGCCGATCCGACACCGGTGGCGGCGAGTTTTTTCTACGACAAGGAATTGGCGCCCCAGGTGAGCCTCGACGCCATCGTGACGGTGGCCGACGCGCTGCACATCGGCCAGCACATTCACGACCCGGTGCTCGACGGCAGCGACAACCAGGCAGTGGATCAGATCATCGCTGCTGACCGCATCATCCTGAACAAGATTGATCTGGTACACGATGAAGCTGCACTGCTGGCGATTGAAGCCGACATTCGCAAGCTCAATGCCAGCGCCGAGATCCTGCGCTCGTCACACGCCCAGGTGGACCTCGCGAAAATCCTCGGCATCGGCGCCTTCGCGCGCGTCAACAACATGACCATGGCCGATGATTTTCTCGACGACACTTCGCACGCGCACGACCCCACCGTAAGCTCGCTCTCGTTTGTGTTCAAACGCAGTTACGACGCCGCGCGCCTGACGGACTACCTGCGCCGTCTCACCACTGCGCAGGGCGACACGATCTTTCGCATCAAGGGCATCATCGGCATTGCCGGTGACAATCGCCGCCATGTGTTGCAGGGCGTGCATCGGGTGTTCGAGCTACGCCCTGCGGACCCGTGGGGCGCGAGCGGCGTCGAGAGCAAGATCGTGCTGATCGGACGCGGGCTGGAGCGCAAGACCATCGGCGAGCAATTGCTGCAAGCGCTGGCAGCATAGCCCGCAGAGCCGCTCCAGCAGCGCGTCTTCGCGTCACCATGGCGCAAAACCGCTCAGGGAGCAGCTTTCCGGGCAGCGCCTGTCAGGCGGGCGTCGCAATTTTTTGTATACATAATTCAGTGGCTTTGGATACAATTTCCCATGCGCTGCTTTGCGCCGCCTTGTGTCGCCGTGCGCCGATAATGATCTGGCGCGCGCGTTGCCTGTCGTCACCTGTATTTTCTCCACCGTCCCGCCTCCCGCCGCCCCCATGCCCGCATTCATCGACTTTTCCCAGGTTTGGCTCAAATACAACCCTACGCTCGACTTCGCAATAGAGGACGTCAGCGTCTCGATTGACGAGCAGGAATTTGTCGCCATCGTCGGGCCATCAGGCTGCGGCAAATCGACCTTCATGAAGCTCGGCACCGGCCTGCGCCCGCCGACCCAAGGTTCGGTGAAAGTCGAAGGGCGCGAAGTGACCGGGCCGCTCAAGATCACCGGCATGGCGTTTCAGGCGCCCAACCTGCTTCCCTGGCGCACTACGCTCGACAACGTGCTACTGCCGCTCGAAA
>JANNCZ010000234.1:0-3645 GCA_031387185.1 Burkholderiales bacterium | reverse complement strand
TCTCCGGCTATGGGTTTAGCGTAAATTTCGTCGCTCAGGCTGCCTACCGGTTCCGCGCCGGCAACGCCGTGTCGTATTGATCCAGCAGCGGAAACGCGCTGAACACATGCGGATCAAACACCGGGGGCGCGCTGGTCACATGGCGCGGTGTGAGTTCGGCGAAGCTGTTGACACCGAGCAAGCCCAGGCACAGGCGGATCTCTTCTTCGAGCAGTTCGAAGGTGCGTACCAGCCCGGGCACGCCGGCTGCGGCGAGGCCGAGGCAACTGAGGCGCCCGAGGCCGACGGTCTTGGCGCCGAGCGCGATGGCTTTGACCACGTCGGTGCCGCGCATGAAGCCGCCATCGACCCATACTTCGGCGCGGCCATTGACGGCACCCAAAATTTCCGGCAACACCGCCGCGCTGCCGAGGCCGTGATCGAGCTGGCGGCCGCCGTGGTTCGACACATAGACCACATCGATGCCGTGCTGCACGGCGAGCTCGGCATCTTCTGCGGTGGCGATGCCTTTGAGGATCAGCGGCATGCCGCTGATGCGCTTGACGCGGTCCACCGTATCCCACGACAAGGCCGCCTGAAATTCGCCACCGGCATTGCCGGTGGGCCGCCAGGGTTTGGCGAGGCGGGTGACGATGTCGCGTTCGCGGCGGCTGTAAAACGCGCTGTCCACGGTCAGGCAAAACGCCGAGAAGCCGTTGTCGCGCGCGCGCTTGACCCAGTCGTCCACCCAGGCAGCGTCGCCGCGCACGTACAGTTGAAACACGCGAAGGGTGTCTGCGGCTGCAGCAGTGGCTTCGAGGCCGGGCAGGCACACGGACGAGAGCATTTGCGGCACGCCAAACTGCGCCGCCGCCTGCGCCGCCGCTGCCGCGCCGCCTTCGACAAACGACTCCATGCCGCCGACCGGCGCGATCATCACCGGCAGGCGCACCGGCTTGCCCATGAAGGTCGAACGCGTATCGACGCGACTCACGTCGTTGAGCACGCGCGGGCGGAAGGCGATGGAGTCGAGCGCGTGGCGATTGCGCCGCACGGTGGTCTCGGTCTCGGTGCCGCCGAAGAGATAGGTCCACGGTCCGGGCGCGAGATTGCGGCGCGCGGCCGCGACGATTTCCTGCAGGGCGAGGAAGGTGTCGGAAACGGATGGGGATGCGGCGGCGGTGGAGGTGGTGGAGGTGGTAGAGGGGGTCGATGACGTCATGGTGAAGGGGCGACAGTGCGCGCGAGGGAGGGATCAGAAGAACGGCGAAGGAATGGAAAAGTGGGAGGTGAAAAAGCTGCGGGCGAGAGACTAACATTGACACGTCCCCACACCATTGACGGAGCCGCACGCCATGCAAGCCCAAACAATCGACACCGGAACGCCCGAGCTGCTCGCCACACGCGAACGAGGTGTTCTTACGCTCACCATGAATCGCCCCGAAGCGCGCAACGCCTTGTCGCGTCCGATGGTCGCAGCCTTGGCGGCGCAACTCGCGGCGGCCGAGACCGACGCCGCTGTCAAGTGCATCGTACTCACCGGCGCCGGCAAAGGGTTCTGCGCCGGGGGCGACGTGAAAGGCATGGCTGCCAGCGGCGATGGCACAGCCGGCAACAACACGATTGACGAAGCGATTCACCGCCAGCGCATCAATCAGCGTGCCACCGCCGGCAAGTTGTTCAAGATGCCGAAGCCCACGATCGCTGCACTGCCCGGCGCAGCAGCGGGCGCGGGCCTGGCGATTGCGCTCGCGTGTGATCTGCGCATCATGGCGTCTGGCGCGATTCTCACGACCGCGTTTGCGCGCGTCGGCTTTCCCGGCGACTATGGCGCGAGCTATTTCCTCACGCAACTGGTCGGAACGGCCAAGGCGCGCGAATTGTTTTTTCTCTCTGAGCGAGTAGGCGCAGACGAAGCCTTGCGCCTCGGTCTGACCAACTGGGTGTGTGCGCCCGAAGAGTTGGCTGTGAAGACGCGCGAGATTGCGCTGCGCTTAAGCAGCGGCCCCACCGTCGCCTACCGCTACATGAAAGAAAACCTCAACCGCGCGTTGGGCGGCGAGGTGGATGAATGCCTCGACCTGGAGGCAACCCACCAGATCCACTGCGGCCAGACCGAAGACCACCGCGAGGCAACCAAAGCCTTTGTGGCCAGGCGCGAGCCAGTGTTCAAAGGGTGCTGAAGGTCCGGGCGAGTGTGGTCTCGCACAATGGTTTGTTAAAGTCGAGACGACACAGCGCAGTTGAATGACGTCATGCAAAGGAGAGCAAGGTGGATGAACCGGTGAAGCTGGCGGCGAGTGGAACGGAGCGTTTTCCAGAGGGGCTGGCATTGCAGCGCGACGGCGGCGTGCTCACCGTCACCATCGATCGCCCGGATGACCTGAACCGCCTCATGCCCGATGTGCTCAAGCGCCTGGGCGTGATCGCCGAATCCCTGCACGAAGATGGCGATACGCAGGTGCTGGTCATCACCGGCGCTGGCGACGCGCATTTCTCGATGGGCATCATGAACCCGGCAATTCGCGCCAGCTACACCAAAGAGCAGATCATTCGCCTGGTGATGATGGCGAACCGCACCTTCGATGCCATTGAAGCACTGCCGCAAATCGTGATTGCCGCGATCAACGGCAAGGTGCTGGCCGGTGCCGTGGAATTGTGTCTGGCCTGCGACATTCGCTATGCCGCTGCGCACGCGACGTTGTGCATGCCCGAGGCGCAGTGGGGCGGTTTTCCCGGTGCGGGCGGGCCGGTGCGTTTGCCGGCGTTGGTGGGCCGGGCGCGCGCGCTGGAGTTGATTTGCACGGCGCGCGAGATCGATGCCGCCGCGATGCGTGACTACGGCCTGGTGCAGGAGGTTTACGCGCCGGAAGTGTTTCGCGCCACCGTCGCCGCCACCGCAGCGCGCATCGCCGCCAACGGCCCGCTCGCCACGCGCGGCGCCAAGCGTATCGTCGATACGCGGCTCGCCCCCGGCTTCAAGCCCGCGCGTGAATTGGCGGACACACTGCGCCGTCATCTTGAATGGACCCACGATGTCGACGAAGGCATGGCCGCCCATCGTGAAAATCGTCAGGCTATCTTTACCGGCCGCTGAAGGAAACGCCATGCGAATCTTCCACATGATTTCTCGCAAGAGTCAAACCCTTGCCGTGAATGTGCTGCTGGCGGCAGCCCTGGCGCCAGTCGCGGCTACGGTGATGGCACAGGCTTGGCCGTCCAAGCCGGTGCGCATGGTCGTGCCATTCGCCGCCGGCGGCGCGACCGATACGGTGGCACGCCAGCTCGGCGCGCGCCTGCAGGAGTTCACCGGCCAATCGTTCATCGTCGAGAACCGCACCGGGGCCAACGGCAATATCGGTTCCGACTTTGTCGCCAAGGCACCGGCTGATGGTTACACCCTGCTGGTCAGCGATCTGGGCACCTTCACCAGCGGTGCAGCGGTCAATCCCCATCTGCCGTTCGACCCGGCCACCGACTTCACGCCCATCACCATGCTGGTCGGCTCGCCCTATGGCTTGGCCGTCACGCCCTCACTGCCGGTGAGCAATGTGAAGGAGTTGCTCGCCTATGCCCGCGCCAACGCCGGCACATTCAATTACGCCATGCTCGGCAATGGCAGCGCCTCGCATCTGGCGGGGATCGAACTGGGCGCGCGCGCCAATG
>JANNCZ010000869.1:0-3134 GCA_031387185.1 Burkholderiales bacterium | reverse complement strand
CGGGCGAGCGGGTTTCGCTGGGCAGCATCACCAGTTTTTCTGCATCGCAGCCGGGCGCGGCGTTGCCGGGCGGCTGGCAGGTGTGGACCTTGGCGCGCTTCAAGAAGCCTACCGACTATGGCCTGATCACGAAAGATGGGGCGACAGTGGTTGAGGCGCGGGCGGATGGGTCGGCGTCGGGCTTGCTGCATCCACTGGCCCGGCTCGATGCGCGCGAGTTCAGCCATTTGTGCTGGCGCTGGAAGGTGGAAGAGCTGATCAAGAATCAGGACAACACGCGCAGCGCGACCGAAGATGCGCCGGTGCGATTGGTGATCCGTTTTGACGGCGACAAATCCAAACTCGATTTCAGTGAGCGCATATTCGCTTCGCAAGTGAAGGCGGTGACCGGGCAGGAGTTGCCCTATGCGACGCTGATGTACATCTGGGGCCGCGCCACGCCGCGCGAGACTGTCATTACCAGCCGCTTCACCGAGCGCATTCGCATGATCGTGGCCGAATCGGGCAGCGAGAAGGTGGGCGAGTGGCAGGACGTGACGCGCAATCTGTATGAAGACTTCAAGCGTGCCTACGGCGAGGAGCCGGGACCGGTCACGGCCATTGGCATCATGACCGACACCGACAATACCGGTGAGAAGGCGCGTGCCTGGTATGGCGATATCAGTTTGACGCGGCCGATGCCCTGACGCGGCGTTGCGGCGGGTGCGGCAGTGCCGGCATCCATGTCCGAAAACGGCGAACAGCGTCGCGCCATGCGCGGTAAAGTGCGTGCATGGACTCGGCGGCTATCTCAACCAAAGGTACGTCAAACAAGGCGGCGATCAGCGCTGGCGGCTATCTTGGCGAGGTAATCGCTGCGGGGCGGCCTGATGAATTGTTCCGCGCTTACGAGACGCGCGACGCGCGCTTCGATGGGCGCTTTTTTGTGGGTGTGAAGACCACCGGCATCTTTTGCCGGCCGGTGTGTCCGGCGCGCACGCCGCTGCGACGCAATGTGAACTTTTTCTCCAGCGCGGCTTCGGCGTTTGCAGCGGGCTTGCGGCCCTGCCTGCGTTGCCGGCCGGAGCGGGCGCCGGTGTTGCGTGCGCTGGCCGGGGGCGAAGCGCTGGTGGCGCGTGCGCTCGGCGCGATTGATGCCGGTGATCTCAACGAAGGCTCGATGGAAGACCTGAGTGCGCGCATCGGTGTGACTTCGCGTCACCTGCGGCGCTTGTTCGAGACGCATCTGGGCGCGACGCCGGTGCAGGTGGCGCAGACGCGGCGGCTGCTGTTTGCCAAGCAGTTGATCGAAGAGAGCGTGCTGCCGCTGGGCGACATTGCGTTTGCGGCGGGGTTCAACAGCGTGCGGCGGTTCAATACGGCGTTTCGCGACTCGTATGCGCGTGCGCCGTCGGCATTGCGGCGCTCGGTGTTGGTTGCGACCGAGCCTGCGCTCAAAGGCGCTGCGGGCCATGGCACCTTGATCCGCCTCGGCGCCATGCCGGTGGAATCCTTCACGCAACTGCTGTCGTTCTATCGCACCCGTGCATTTCGCGGCGTCGAAGCGGTGGACGACACGCGCTATGCGCGCTCAATCAATGCCGGCACGTCCGCTGGTTGTATCGAAGTGCGACAGAATGCGCGTAGCGGCATGTTGAGCCTGGTGTGCGCAACGCCCGATCTCGCGCAACTGCCGCGCGTGGTGGCGCGCGTCAAACGCATGTTTGATCTCGATGCGCCCTTGGCTGCCGTGCAGGGGCATCTGTCGCAAGACCGGCTGCTGCGGCCTGCGCTCAAGCACGCGGTGCGCGTGCCGTGTGCGTGGGATGCGTTTGAGCTTGCGGTGCGCGCGGTATTGGGGCAGCAGATCAGCGTGAAGGCGGCGACCACGTTGTCGGGGCGGCTGGTTGAGCGTTTCGGTGCGCCGCTGCCGGAGTATGTGCGGCGCGACGCCGCCGGGCCAACGCGCTTGTTTCCCCCTGCAGAGGTGCTGGCGCACGCGCGCGTGGCCGATATTTGCGCCCTCGGCATCATCCGTGCGCGGGCCGAAACCTTGATCGCGCTGGCGCGCCACGTCGCAGCGGATGCCGGATGGCGCACGCGTTACACCGGCCTCGAAGGCTTTGCGGCCGAGCTCACTGCGCTGCCCGGCATCGGCCCGTGGACAGCGCACTACATTGCGATGCGCGGCTTTGCCGACCCGGATGCGTTTCCCGCGAGTGACCTCGGCCTGTTGCGCAGCGCGCATGCGCTCGGTATCGGCACGACGCCGCGTGCACTTGAGCGCCATGCTGAGCGCTGGCGGCCCTGGCGCGCCTATGCGGCGCAGGCGTTGTGGAATTTCAAGAGTGAGTGACGCGCGTTTCGCCGAAGCATCAAGAACACGTGGCGCGTCAAGCGCAGGTGAAATGAATCGAATGGAAGTGGAAAGGGCCTCTCTATGACCAAGCTGTGGTTTGACCGGATCGCCGCGCCCAAGGGTGCGCCCTTCAGGGAAGTGCTGATCGCGGTCGATGGCGAGCAACTCGCCGCACTCGATTTCAACGGCTATGAAGCGCGGATGGAGCGCCTGCTGATGCGGCATTACGTCAGCTATGAATTTGCGCAGAAGTCCAATCCATGCGGGTTTGCGGCCCGTTTGCGCTCTTACCTGCATGGCGAAATTGAAGCGGTGAACGCGATTCCGGTCACCACCGGCGGCACTGAATTTCAGCGTGCCGCGTGGCAAGCACTGCGCACCATACCGGCCGGCAAGACTGCCACCTATGCCGAGCAGGCGCAGCGCATCGGCCGGCCATCAGCTTCACGCGCAGTCGGTGCAGCCAACGGGCAAAACCCGGTCGCCATCGTGCTGCCGTGTCATCGCGTGGTGGGTGCGAACGGCAGCCTCACCGGCTATGCAGGTGGCATGCATACCAAGCAGTGGCTGCTGCGGCATGAGGGTGCGTTGACGGATTTGCTGTGAGGAACGCGTGCCAAAAAAACTGCGGCCCCGTCCGATGGAGGGGGCCGCTTTCGTTCCAGTACCTTACACAAACTGCGGCATAGACCGCATCTTCCATCTCTCCGAATCAGGCACCCCAAGGACGGATCGCCGCCTTCAACGCTTTGTAACCATCGATATAGCGCGGACGCTTGGCGTCGTAAATCTTGTC
>JANNCZ010000854.1:0-15420 GCA_031387185.1 Burkholderiales bacterium | reverse complement strand
AGTCCGCAGACAACCCACTCCTCGAGGAAGAGGATGAACCTAAAAAGGCCGTGAAAAAAACCACCGCCAAAGCGTAACCGCGCTCAACCCCTGAGGGTAGGGCCCCGCGGTGCTGAGGTGCGCGCCGATCGCACTGGCATCCGTGTTTTCTGCGCTCGTGCGCACCACTGCGGTAAACTCGCGCCCCTCAATATCGCCGCTGCGGGAGAAACGCCATGTATCGCCGCCACCTCATTACGCTGGCCGCCATCAGCGCCACCCTCGTCTGCGCTGCGCCGCACGCCTTCGCACAAGCGCAAGCCTGGCCGTCCAAGCCGATCCGCCTGCTGATTCCGTTCGCCCCCGGCGGTACCACGGACATCGTCGCGCGCATCGTCGGTGACAAACTCGGCCGTGAGCTGGGCCAGCCGGTCATCATCGAAAACCGCGCCGGCGGGGGCGGCACGGTGGGGGCTGACTTCGTCGCCAAGGCCACGCCCGATGGTTATGTGCTCGGCATGGCGACGGTCTCGACCCTCGCCACCAACCCGGCGATGAACCCGAAGATGCCCTACGACGCGACGCGCGATTTTGTGCCGGTGATCAACCTCGTCAACGTGCCCAATGTGATGACGGTGAACCCGGTGGCCGCGCCGGTGAAGGACATGAAGGAATTCATCGCGCTGTTGAAACGCAGCCCCGGCAAATATTCGTATGGCTCGGGTGGTGCCGGCTCGATCTCGCATCTCGACGTGGAGTTGTTCAAGGTGCTGACCGGCACCTTCATGGTTCACATTCCGTATCGCGGCTCGGGGCCGGCCACCAATGACGTGATCGCGGGGCAAGTGATCGGGCAGATCGACAACCTGCCATCGTCGCTGCCCCACATCAAGGGCGGGCGCGTGAAAGCGCTGGCGGTAATGGCCGATGCGCGCGTCGAAGGTTTGCCCGATGTGCCGACATTCGCCGAAGTGGGTTTGAAGGAAGCGAACAACATGGCGTGGTACGGGCTCTTGGCGCCTACCGGCACACCGCGCGATGTCACTGAAAAAATCCGCGCCGCAGCGATACGCACGCTCGCCGATGCGGAAACGAAGAAGCGTCTGACCGACAGCGGCGCCATCATTGATGGCGGCAGCAGCGAGGCGTTCGCGCAGAAGATCGCGCGCGAACAGAGGCTGCGCGTAGAGATTGTGAAGAAGCAGAAGCTGACGCTGGAGTAAGCAGTCTTCACTTAGGTGGCGGGCCACGACTGGCCCCTAAAGCCGGCCGGCGGCTGCGGGGCACTCTCGTCAAGTCACCCAATTTTCCAGCTTCAAGCCGTCTATCCGTTCAAATTCACGCGTGTTGTTGGTCACGCAGATGGCGTTTAACGCCAGGGCCTGACAAGCAATGAGCAAGTCCATTTCTCCGATGGGTGTGCCGGCAGACCGGAGCCGGTGATAGTGTTCCGCGTAAATCCAGATGGCCGAGTCATTCCACGGCGCGACTGTGAAGGCAGAAAGCAGCGCTTCAAGCGCGGCCTTGTTTTGGGCCTGGTGCGCACTTTTTTCAACGCCGTAGGCCAACTCTGCCGCGACCAGCGACGACAACACCAGATTGGCCTGCCCCGCGCGGCGCATGCGCGTCAACACATTGGCGTGGCCGCGCTGGGCGTGAATGACAATATTGGTGTCCAGCAAATACAGCGCGCTCGCCATCAGTCGAGGTTTTCAATATCGTCGGGCAGCAACCCGCGCCGGCGTTCGATCCTGGCCGGCATGCCCTTAAAGCCGGCCAGCGCTTGTTCGACGGCATTCCACCACTGCTCCGGCTCGTGCTTGGGCCGCAGAATCACCATCTCCCCTCTGCGCTCGATGAATACTTGCTGCGTCGCAAACCGGTAGGCTTTGGGCAGACGCACCGCCTGGCTGCGCCCGGTGGTGAAAATCTTGGCGGTGTCGATCTGAGGGTTCATGCCCGCTCCTGATGGTAGTTACTAATTGGTATCTATCATACGCCAAATGGGCAAAGCATCGCATATCTGCCGCATGTCTTTTTTCACGCACAGCCCGGCGGGTGACTCCAGGCGCAGCCCGAGGGAAGTACAGGAAACGTATTGGAAAAAACTTGACTGTACGTACTAGTTCGTACATACTGCGCACTGCGCCAAAAAAATAACAAGCAGCCCACCGGCCCGCGCACTGCATCACGCATGGCATCACGTATTGCATCAACCTGATACCGCAGGGCCGACAGGAGACAACCCGGATGAAACGCTTGATTGACGGCTACTGCCGTCTGCTTGAATATCTGATTGCCGCGATGCTGGCGGTGATGGTGGTGCTGGTGTTTGGCAACGTGGTGTTGCGCTACGCCTTCAATTCCGGCATCACGGTGTCGGAAGAAGTGTCGCGCTGGCTGTTCATCTGGCTTACCTTTCTGGGCGCGGTGGTCGCGCTCAAGGAGCATGGCCACCTCGGCACCGACATGCTGGTGTCGCGCCTGCCGGTGATCGGCAAAAAGATTTGCCTCGTCGCCGGGCAAGGGCTGATGCTCTACATCACCTGGTTGATCCTGCAAGGCAGTTGGGCGCAGGCCAAGATCAACTGGGATGTCGAGGCCCCGGTCACCGGCGCCTCGATGGCGATTGTGTATGGCGTCGGCGTGGTGTTCGCCGTCTCGGCCGGGCTGATCCTGGTGCGTGACCTGTGGCGCGCGCTCACGGGCCAACTCTCCGAAGCCGAACTCATCATGGTCAAGGAGTCCGAGGAGCAAGGCGAGCTGGACGCGCTCAAGGCTGAACTCGCGCGCGAGCAAGCAGCACCGGCCTTGGCGGCGGGATCACCCGAAGGAGCACGCAAATGACTGTCGCCGTCTTTCTCATCTCGCTCTTGGGCGCAATGGCGCTCGGCATTCCGATCGCCTATGCCCTGCTCGCCTGCGGGGTCGCGCTAATGGTGCACCTCAACCTGTTCGACGCGCAGATCCTGGCGCAGAACCTGATCAACGGCGCCGACAGCTTTCCACTCCTTGCCGTACCCTTTTTCATGCTGGCCGGCGAAATCATGAACGTCGGCGGCCTGTCCCAGCGCATCGTCAACCTGGCCCTGGTCGCGATCGGCCACGTCAAAGGCGGCTTGGGTTACGTCACCATCATCGCTGCCTGCCTGCTTTCTGCGCTCTCAGGCTCTGCCGTGGCCGATGCCGCTGCACTGACCGCCCTGCTGCTGCCAATGATGGTCAAGGCCGGACACGACAAGGGGCGCTCCGGCGGACTGATCGCCGCCTGCGGGGTGGTCGGCCCGGTGATCCCGCCATCGATCGGCTTTGTCGTCTTCGGCGTCGCCGCCAACCTGTCGATTTCCAAATTATTCCTGGCCGGCATTGTGCCGGGCCTGTACATCGGTGCGGCGCTGTGGGCGACCTGGTGGTGGCTTGGGCGCAAAGACAAAATTGAGACGCCGCCGAAGAAATCGGCAGCCGAACTGTGGCAGGCAGCAAAGGATTCAACCTGGGCGCTGATGCTGCCGCTGATCATTCTGTTTGGCCTGCGTTTCGGGGTGTTCACACCGACAGAAGCCGCTGTGGTGGCCGCTGTGTATGCATTATTCGTCTCCACGGTGATTTACCGCGAACTGAAACTCTCGCAACTCACCGCGATCTTCATCACCGCCGCCAAGACGACCTCGGTGGTGATGCTGCTGGTCGCCGCCGCGATGGTCTCCGCCTGGCTCATCACCGTGGCCAACCTGCCCAACCAGATCATCGATTTGCTCAAACCCTTCATGGGCAACCAGATCATGCTGATGATCGCGATCATGATTCTCGTCATGATCGTCGGCACCGCGATGGACATGACGCCGACCATCCTGATTCTCACGCCGGTGCTGGTGCCGGTGGTAATAGCGGCCGGCATCGACCCGATCTACTTCGGCGTGCTGTTCATCATCAACAACTCGATTGGCCTGGTCACGCCGCCGGTCGGCACCGTGCTCAATACCGTGGCCGGGGTCGGGCGCATGAAGATGGATGAAGTCACCAAGGGGGTGATGCCCTTCATGGCCGCCGAGTTCGTCGTGATGTTTCTGATGGTGTTGTTTCCGCCGCTGGTCACTGTGCCGGCCAAATGGCTTACCGGATGAGGTTTACCGGATGAGGCTTACCGGATGAGCAGCAAAGTTTTTTTACGTTGTTCCCGCAATTTCGGTTTCAAGTGCAGCAGCAATTGTCGTCACACCACACGTTTTTACCAATGACCAAGGAGACCTTCCATGAAAATTTTCACCCGCCGCACTCTTATCACCGCGCTCGCCGCGATCGTTCCCGCCGCGCTGTGCACCACCGTCTTTGCGCAGGACATCAAGGAGCGCGCCTTCAAGCTTGCCAACAACAACCCCAAGACCCATCCGATGACCATCGGCGGCGAGAAGTTCGCTGAACTGGTTGCCGCCAAGAGCGGCGGCAAGATCAAGGTCACCGTGTACCCCGGCGGCACGCTCGGCGGCGACGCGCCGATTGTGTCCGCATTGCAGGGCGGCACCATCGAAATCGCCACCATGAACTCCGGCATCCTCGCCTCGCAAGTCAAGGATTTCGAGGTCTATGACTTCCCCTTCATGTTCGCCAACGCCAGGGAAGCCGACGCCGTGGTCGATGGCGCGTTCGGCAAGATGCTGCACGCCAAGCTGGCCGACAAGGGCATCGTCGGTCTGTCCTATTTTGAACTTGGTTTCCGCAACATCACCAACAGCCGACGCCCGCTCAAGACGGTTGAAGACATCGCCGGCCTCAAGCTGCGCGTGATCCCGAACGCGATCAACGTCGATTGGGTCAAGGCGGTGGGCGGCAACCCGACGCCGCTGGCGTTCCCCGAGGTGTATGCCGCGCTCGAGCAAAAAGCCATCGACGGCCAGGAAAATCCGCTGGGCGTGATCCTCGCCAACAAATTTGCCGAAGTGCAAAAACACCTGGCGATCACCAATCACCAGTACAACCCGCAATCGATGATTTTCAGCAAAAAAGTGTGGGATACCCTCTCCGCCGCCGAAAAGAAAATCATCAGCGACGCCTCGGCCGAAGCCGCAGTGTTCCAGCGCAAGCTTACGCGCGACAACGCCGACAAGGATCTGGCTGATCTCAAAAAAGCCGGCATGGAAGTCACCGAGTTTTCCGCCGCCGAGCAGGCCAAGCTGCGCGAGAAATTCAAGCCAGTGGTCGAGAAGCATGGCGCCGCGATCAACGCCACCGTGACTGCACTCAACGCCGAACTGGTCAAGCTGCGCAAGTAAGGCCTCCGCATGTAAGTCCTCCGCATCAGGGGTGGCCGCCAGCCCGGGCCGCCCCTGACGCCGTCTGGCATTCGCGTGACGTTTTGTTCATTCCAGCATTTTTAATGTTTCACTTTTCTTCGACTCCATGATTCGCGGCACCACCAGTCTGATCGCCCACATCGGCTACCCAACGCACAGCTTCAAGGCGCCGATGATCTACAACCCCTACTTCTGGCAGGCTGGCATCGATGCCGTGGTGGTGCCGATGGGCTGTCAGGCCGAGCACTTCCCCGCGTTTCTGCGCGAGGTGTTCCGGCTGACCAACATTTGCGGCGCACTCATCACCATGCCGCACAAGGTCACCACCGTGGCGCTGCTCGATCAAGTCTCGCCTGCGGTCGGGATTGCCGGCGCCTGCAATGCCGTGCGCCGCCTCGACGACGGCAGGCTCGCCGGTGACTTGTTTGACGGCGAAGGCTTTGTGCGCGGGGTGCGCCGCAAGGGCTGCAAGCTCGACGGCGCGCGCGTGCTGGTGGTCGGCTGCGGCGGTGTCGGCTCGGCCATCGCGGCTTCACTCGCCGGTACCGGCGTCGCTGCCATGGCGCTGTTCGATGTCAACCCGGCAAGCGCCGAAGCGCTGGCCGCGCGCCTGCGCGCCCGCTACCCTGCCATTGAAGTGACCACCGGCTCCAATGACCCCGCCGGATTCGACGTGGTAGTGAACGCCACGCCGATGGGCATGAACGATGGTGACCCACTGCCGGTCGATGTGTCACGCATCGACCCTGCCACCTTCGTCGGCGAAGTGGTGATGAAGACCGAGATGACCGCCTTCCTCAAGGCCGCCGCCGCACGCGGCTGCCGCTACCAGGTCGGCACCGACATGCTGTTCGAGCAGATTCCCGCTTATCTTGAATTTTTCGGCCTGCCCACCACCACGCCGGAAAATCTGCGCGCGCTCGCCCAGCTAAATGATTGAACTGCCCCGTCCACGTGAAAAATGAAATGACACGAGCCGCCGGCCGCATGACCGATCCCGGCAGTCCGTCAAGCTCCTCTTCGGCGCGCCCATTGGCACGTCACCGGACACGTCACCGCGCGGCACCGGCGCGCACGGCCCCAGCGCCAACGCGGCCCGCGACGAAAACCGCCAAGCCGGCAGTCACGCGCGTCAACAACCCCGATCACACGGTGCAGGACATCATCGCCATCGCCACCGAAGAGTTCGCACGCAAGGGCTTGGCCGGCGCGCGCGTCGACGAAATTGCGGCGCGCATGAAAACCAGCAAGCGCACCATTTACTACTACTTCGGCAGCAAGGAAAAACTCTACCTCGCAGTGCTCGAAGCGGCATACCGGCGCGTGCGCGCCATCGACACCAACCTTGAGCTAGACCAGCTGGACGCAGCAAGCGCACTCACCGAAATAGCCGGGCGCACCTTCGACTTTCAGGGCGCCAACGAAGATTTCGTGCGTCTGATCATGAACGAAAACATCCACAACGCCGTGTTCCTGCGCGAGCTAAAGGACATTCAGCGCCTCAACGCCTCGGCCATCGACGCCGTGTGCAAGGTCTATGAACGCGGCTGCAAAGCCGGCGTGTTCCGCAAGGGCGTCGAACCGATCGATATTCACATGACGATCAGCGCGCTCAGTTTTTTCAACGTCTCCAACCGCCACACGTTTTCGCTGATCTTCAAGCACGACATGACATCGCCCAAAGCGCACGCCGCGCGGCGTGCGAACGTGATCGAAGCGGTGATGCGGTACGTGAAAAAGTGATCCGGTCTGATCGCCGCAGAGCCGCACGCACCAAGGGCCGCAGGCCATGTACATGCCGTGATCCGCATGCACCAACGGTTTCAGGCCATTGCACCTGACGGATTTGGCCCATGGTGACCAGCTCCATGCTGATCATCCGTCTCGCAGGCCGGTTCCTGTGGTGTCCACTCCGGCCAAACGCCAGACGGTGAAGCATGGTCTCCGGGTTGTACACTTGACCGCACTTGCAACACAGGAGTCCCGTCATGACCTCGCAATTGATTACTGTGGATTGGGAGATTCACAGTGGAACACCGGTTTTTGCCGGTACGCGCGTGCCGGTACGAACGCTATTTGTCCACCTTGAAGCGGGCGATTCGCTAGAGGTCTTTCTCGACGACTTCCCATCCGTCAGCCGCGAACTCGCGGTAGCCGTTCTCGAACAGGCGAGTGCCGCACTGCTTCCCGATGCGCATCCTGCTTGATGAGGACCTGCCGCGCCGTCTGGGTCAATTGCTGGTTGGACATGAGGCTTCCACGGTTCAACGCAACGGATGGTCCGGCGTAAAAAACGGCAAGCTGCTCGCGCTCGCAGCTTCAAGGTTTGACGTATTCCTCACGATGGACGGCAACCTTGAGTACCAGCAGAACCTCAGCACCTTGCCCCTTGCAGTTCTTGTGGTGCCGTAAGCAGGAATTGGGTCATCAGCGCCAGAACCGCGTGAAACATGTCCACGCCGGTCTGCGTGCGGCAGCCGGCTGCGCGCGCTGCGGCAAGCAGTGGCGTGACCTCGGGCTGCGTGATCACATCAGCGACAAACATTGACGCGTCAAGGCGCGTCACATCCAGCGGCAGCGGATCGCCCACACGCATGCCCATCGGCGTGGCATTGGCGATCACGGCAAAGCCGGCAGGATCAGACGAGCCACTGCCCACGCGGCCGGCAAATTGAGGCGCGAGGCGCTCGATCAGCGTGTCGCGCCGCACCGGGTCGGCATCGTGAATCGCGAGATGACCAACACCCGCCTCCAGCAAGGCCAGTGCAATCGCCGACCCCGCGCCACCCGCACCGGCGAGCAGGGCGCGCGCGACCGGCAGCATGCACCTGGCGCGCTGCAGATTGGCCGCAAAGCCCGCGCCATCGAGCATGTCGCCATGCCAGGAGCCGTCCGCGTTGCGGCGCACGATGTTGACCGCGCGCAGCAATTGAGAGCGCGGCGTCACCGTGGCGCATTGATCGAATGCGGCGAACTTGTGCGGCACGGTGGCGATGAATCCATCGACGTTGTGCGTGGCCTGCAATGCCTTGATGACGGCGGCAAACTGTGCCGCTGCAACATGCATCGGCACACAGATGACGTCACGTCCATTCTCGTGCAGGCTCTGTGTCACACCTGCCGGTGACTTCACCTGCGCCACCGGGTCGCCAATGATGGGCAGGAGGTGCGACGCCCCCGAGAGTGCGAATGCCCCGTTCACGCCCGCGGCCGCCTAGCGCGCGGCCTTGGCCACGAGATCGGCTTCCACCAAGGCTCTCAGGGCAGATGTCAGCGTGGTCTTGACGCCAAACCATTTCTGAAAACCGTAGCCTGCCTGATGCAGCAGCATGCCCAGACCATCGACCACGCGGTGCCCGCGCCGACGTGCGTCTGCCAGCAGCGCGGTTTCGAGCGGCACATAGACTGCGTCGTATACCACTGCCGTTTTCTTGAGTGGAGCAAGATCAATTTCCAGCGGTGGCTTGCCGGTCATGCCGCACGAGGTGCAATTGACCAGCACGTCGGCGTCTTTAAGGAGCGCCGCTAATTCATCCACGCTGTGGCCGCTGATGGCCGCTGTTGCAGCGGGGCCGAAATGTGCGGCCAGCGCGTCGGCCTTGCTGCGCGTGCGGTTGACGATGCGCACCGCCACACCGCGCTGCCCGAAGGCATACACCGCTGCGCGCGCCGCGCCGCCGGCGCCAAGCACCACGGCGCTGGCTCCGGGTACCTGCCAGCCGGGCGCGGCTTCGTCGAGATGCGCAATGAAGCCGTGGGTGTCTGAATTGCCGCCCATCAGCACGCCGTTCTCGACCCAGATCACATTGACTGCGCCAATCGCGTCGGCCGCCGCATCGCGTTTGGCGACACCTTTGAACGCCGCTTCTTTGTGCGGTGCGGTGACGTTGCCGCCGTTGAAGCCATTGCTGCCGATGGCGGCCAGAAACGCGGGGAAGGCTTCCGCCGTCAGATCCATGAATTCATAGTTGCCCGAGAGCCCCAACTGCTTGATCCAGTAGTTGTAGATCATCGGTGAACGGGATTGGGCCACCGGGTGGCCCATGATGCAGGCGCGGATAAAAGATTGCGTCACGGTGATTTAGTTTTCAAAAAACTACAGCGGCGAGAACGAGGTCGATTTCAGCATGCGGCATTCCTGCGACTGATGTGCGCCCATCTCGGCGCTGCGCTTCAGGTATTCCTGGAACTTCGGGTCCTTCATCAATGCCGCACGGGATTTTTCGCGATGCGCGTGTGACTTGTATTTCCAGACATGCACCACCTGGTTGAGCGGCCCGACTTCACTGGTGGCGTAGAACACCGGTTCGCCGCAATGCTTCACTTGCAGCGCGTGGCCGTATTGCTCGTACATCTTGAGCCAGGCCGGCAAGCGGCCGGGGTGCAGGGTATAGATGCGCAGATCGAAAATCATGGAAAACTCCTTGTCGATGGAGGCGGGAGCTTAAACCCAAATTGCGCCCGCTGAATGCGCACGAGCAAGCGCCGGCCAGCTCGCGCTCAAGCCGCTTTCGGCACTACCGCGCCGCCGAGAAACAGGCGTTCGATGTGCGGGTCAGCCAGCAACTCGCCAGCCGGTTTGTGCAACACCATGCGCCCCGCTTCCAGCGCAATCGCGTCATCAGAACTTTTCAGCGCGCTTTTCACGTTCTGCTCGACGATCAGCACCGTGGTGCCTTGCCCAACCAGGCGGCGCAACAGCTTGAACACATCCTGCACCACGATCGGCGAGAGGCCGATCGACGGCTCGTCGATCAACAGCACCTTGGGGCGCAGCAACAGCGCGCGGCCGATCTCCAACTGCTTTTGTTCGCCGCCCGAGAGAGCCGAGGCCTGCGAGTGAATGCGCTCTTTTACACGCGGAAAAAATTCCAGCACTTCGGGAATGCGCTCATAAGTGGTCTTGGTACCAAGCGTGATGCCGCCCAGTTCAAGGTTTTGCCACACCGTCAATTGCGGAAACAGATTGCGTCCCTGCGGCACGAAGGCAATGCCGCGCGCCAGCAGATCGGTTTGCGTGTGCCCAGTGATGTCCTGGCCGTCGAGCAGAATGCGTCCCTGACGCGGCTTGAGGATGCCGAACAGGGTTTTGAGCACGGTGGACTTGCCCGCGCCGTTCGGGCCGATCAACAGCGTGATCGCGTTACGCTTGATCTTGAACGACAGGTTGTTCAGGATCATGAAATCCTTGTAACCCGCCACTACGCCGTCGAATTCGATGCAGGTTTCAGACATGAGCGTTCCCGTCAATTGCCGAGGTAGGCATCGAGCACCTGCTTGTTGGCGCGGATCTCGGCCGGCGTGCCAATTGCCATCACTTCGCCCTCGACCATCACGAGGATGCGGTGGCAAATGTCCATCACGAAATCCATGTTGTGCTCGATCACCACGAAGCTGCACGCTTTCGCTTTCGCTCCCGCGTCCTGGCCCGTGGCACCGGCCTGATTGAGTTGCTTGAGCAAAGCCGAGATGCCCCCCACCAAACTGGGGTTGACGCCCGCACAAGGCTCATCGAGCAACACAAGATCGGGCGCGCTCATGAAGGCCATCGCGATATCCACCAGCTTCTGCTGTCCGTAGCTGAGCGATCCGGCCGGTTTGTGCGCCACGTGGCCGATGCGGAACAACTCGATCAACTCGTCGGCTTTGTTGCCCAGACCCGAATCGGGCGGCGCAAACATGCGCGAAAACATCGACCCTTCGTGCTCCTGCGCAGCCACGATCAGGTTGTCGCGCACGCTCATCTTGCCGAACACCTGCAGGGTTTGAAAGGTGCGCCCGACGCCGCGCTGATTGAGTTGCAGCGGCGAGAGACCAGTGATGTCCTGTCCGTTGAGATGAATCTCGCCCGCATCCGGTTCGATCTGTCCCAGCACGCTGTTGAACATGGTGGTCTTGCCGGAGCCGTTGGGGCCGATCACACCGAAGATTTCACCCGGCATCACCTCGAACGAGACGCCGCCTACCGCGCGAATCGCGCCGTAGGACTTGTGCAGTCCCTTGACTTCCAGCACCGGTGCGGCTGCGTTCATGATGCCTCCTTGCCAGTGGCAGCCGTGCCAGAAAAGGAGGCCGCCTCTGCTGACACCTGCCCCGTTCCCTGCCCTTGCACTTGCACCGCCGCGCGCGCCGCCGACGCTTCACGCGACTCGCGCCGCGCGCGAATGCGGTCGGGAATGCTGAGCAGGCCATCCGGCAGCCAGATCATCAATAGCACCACCGCTGTGCCGAACACGAACAAATACCAATCCTGCGCAAAGCGCAGCCACTCAGGCAGCACCACGCCCACCGCAGCGCCCAGCACCGGGCCGAAGAAGTAGCCGGCGCCACCGATCACCACCATCAGATACATCATGATCGATTGGCCAATCGCAAAAGGCGCCGGGTCGATGAACTCCACCAGCGGCGCAAACAGAGCACCGGCCACACCGGCATACACCGCGCCAATCGCGAACGAGAACAAGGTGTACTTGCGCACATCCACACCCAGACTCTCGGCGCGAATCGGGTTGTCACGCAGCGCCATGAAAGCCTTGCCCCAGGGCGAGCGCAACAAACCGAAGAGCAACACGCCGAACAACACCGTGATGCCGAGCACAAAGTAGTAATAAGCCAGATTGCCGTTAAGCGAGATGCCAAACAACTCGGGGCGCGCAATGTTGTTGATGCCGAAGGTGCCGCCGGTGAGCTGCTCTTCATTGCGCATCACCAGCCAGGCCGCCGTGTTGAAACCGAGCGTGGCAAACGCGAGATAGATGGTCTGCACACGCAGCGCCGGAAAGCCGACGATGATGCCGGACACAAAACACAGCAGCGCCGCCGACGGCAGGCCGAGCCAATAGCTATAGCCGGCCTTCAACATGATCGCCACGGTGTAGGCGCCAATGCCGAAAAAGGCAGCGTGGCCGAGTGACTTCTGCCCCGCGTAACCGACGGTGAGATTGAGGCCCATGGTGGCGAGGATGAACACCAGCCAATAGCTCAACAGGTAGATGCCGTAGTTCTTCAGAAACGGCGGCAGCACCAGCATCAACAGCAGCGCCGGCCCGAGAACGATCCAATGAATTTTTTTCATCGCATCAAACCTTGCGCTCTTCTTTGCGGCCGAGCAGCCCCTGCGGCTTGAACAGGATCACCACCATGAACAAAGCCAGCGCCACGGCATCTTTGTACGCCGCTGACACATAGGCGGCGGCCAGGTTCTCCCCGACGCCGACGATCACGCCGCCCAGCAAGGCCCCGCGCGAATTGTTGAAGCCGCCGATCACCGCCGCAAAAAACGCCTTGGTGCCAAGCGATTCGCCCATGTCGAACTTGGCCAGATACACCGGCGTCACCAGCAGCGCCGCTGCGCAGGCGAGGATGGCGTTGATCGCGAAGGTGTAGAAAATCATGCGCGGCACATTGATGCCGAGCACCGACGCACTTTCGGTGTTTTGCGCCACCGCCTGCATCGCGCGGCCGGTGATGGTGCGCGCGAGAAACGCTTGGGTGGCGAACACCAGAGCAAGAGCCAGCACCAGCGTGCCGATGTCCATCATGGTGACGGTGACGCCGCCCACATTGAACAGCTTGTCGCTAAACATGCCGGGGAAAGGATGCGCCTCGGCACTGTGGATACGCATGCCGTTGCGCAGTGCGATCGACAGGCCGATGGTGGCGACCACGATCTGCATCATGCCGTAGCGGAACAGCGGGTCCACGATGCCGCGCTTGAAGGCCCAGCCCAGCACCGCAATCGCCACCAGGATGGTGAGAAAGAAACTGAGCGGCAGCGGCGCGCCAAACGACGCGAACGCCAGCATCGCAAAGGCCGGCAGCATGACGAATTCGCCCTGCGCGAAATTGATCGTACCCGAGGCCTGCCACAGCAGCGTAAAGCCGAGCGCAGCCAGGGCATAGATGCTGCCCGTGGCCAGCCCGGAAATGAACAGTTGCAGAAAGTCTGTCAAGTGCGCCCTCTTTCACCGGGGCCAGTGCGCGATTCGCTGCGGCCCGCGGGGTGGCGCGATACCGGTTCCATATGAAGCGATGGAACCGGCTGCGCCATCAATGCTTGGTTGCGTGCTGCCCGCCTTTTCCTGCGGCTTGTTTCTGCGGCCGGTTCCTGCGTCGCGGGTGGCTGCTTTTATCGACTATCTGTTGTTTATTTTTTCTTCGACAGCGGCGGTAGCGTCGCAATAACTTCCTGCTTGCCGTTTTTAACTTCAGTGAGGAAGCTGTCGCGGTCGAGGTCGCCATTCGCGTCGAACTCGACATCCATCAGGATGCCCGGCTCAGTTGCGGCCTTGACCTTGAGGGTGTGCATGGCTTTGGCCACGGCCTTGCGGTCGAGCTTGCCCACTCTTTCAATCGCGGCTTTCATCGCATACACGCCCGAATAGCCCTTGAGGCCATTGTGATCGGAGATGTATTTGTATTCGCGCTCAAACTTGGCGCGGAAGGCGCGAATCGCCGGCAGCGGCGCATCGACCGTGAGGCCGACGTGGGCCACAGCGCCGTTGGCGGCTTCGCCAGCGAGCTCGATCACCTTTTGGCTGGTCAGCACGGTTTCGCCGATCACCGGCTTGGTCCAGCCTTGCTTGCGCAGTTCGCGCAGCACGCGTGCCGACTCTTCTTCGTTGGTGTAAATAAAAATCGCATCGGCGTTGCTCTGCTTGGCTTTGAGTACTGGCGCGGAAAAGTCGATCTGGCCCGAGTCGGTCGAGATGTCGGCGACCACTTTGGTCGGCGACTTGTCGAGCGCCTTCAGCAGCATTTCACGGCCGCCCTTGCCGAAGTCATTGTTCACGTAGAGCACGGCAAGCGTTTTGACTTTGGCCTGGTCGATGATGTAGCGCGCGATCTTGGGCATCGCCGTCGCCTGGGTGAAACTGGTGCGGAAAATGTAAGGGTTGCCCTGGGTCGTGATCGAGGCCGCTTCACCACCAGTGAAATTGGGAACTTCGGCGCGGCGCGTCTCGGCCATGCTCACCATGATCGAGCCGGAAAACACCGGGCCAAACACGGCGAACACATCCTGATCGACCGCCTTTTGCGTCAGGCCCTTGGCGACGCCCGGGTTGCTCTGCGTGTCAGAGGTAGTGGTCTCGATCTTCTTGCCGAGAATGCCGCCGGCCGCGTTGATTTCCTTGACCGCGAGTTCAACACCATTCTTGAAGTTGGTGCCTGAGGTGGTGCCGGCGCCGGACAGCTCAACGATGTTGGCGATCTTGATGGTTTGCTGGGCCAATGCCGGCGCGGCGGATGCGGCCGCGAGCGCCGCACTGATGACAGAGGCAAGTAACAGTTTTTTCACGGTGTCTCCTTTGGTTTGTAATCGTTGAACAATTATTCTGCTATTTTGAATCAAACACGTGCGCGGCGCAGCGGCAGACTGTGGCGCGGCACCTGCTCCATCAGCCAGTTGACAGATTGGCGCGCACGCTGGGTGACGGTCGCCAGCGGCAACTGCACATAGTCGTCATTGAACACTTCAAAGCTGTAGTCGCCGCGATAACCGGCCTCGTCGAGTGCACGCAACAGCGCCGCCACTTCCGTGCTGTGCACGCCCTCACCGGGAAACACCCGAAAGTGGCGTGCGGTTTCGCGCCGCTCATCAAACGAGGGGGTGTCGCGCCACATGAAATCGGAAAGTTGCACCAGGAATATCTTGTCGCGTTCAATATCCTGCAGCGCGTCCAGCCCGGAATCAGCGGCCAGGATGTGAAACGAATCGAGCGCCACGCCGAGATTGGCATGATCGGCACGCGCGACGATCTCCCACGATTGTGCGTCTTGATTCACATGGCGGCCCCACGACAGCGCTTCGTAAGCAATGCGGACATTCATCGGCACGCCGAGCATGGCCAGCTTGCGCAGATCACTAGCCAGCGCATCGGCTTCACCCGTGGCATGCGCCGACGTCGACGAGCACACCAGCAGCAGCGGCGCGCCGAGCGCATGCGCCATTTCGAGCATCGACTTGGCGATATCAATTTTGTAGTCGTGCAGGTTGCCGGAGAGACCCTCGAAATCACGCAACACCTGAAAACCGGTAACGCGCAGGCCGCTGGCACGCACGGCGGCGATCGCTGCGTCTTCGCCATCCGGATGCCCCGCAATGTCACGTGCCATCAGCATGATCTGCGAAAAGCCCGCCGCCTTGACG
>JANNCZ010000841.1:0-6238 GCA_031387185.1 Burkholderiales bacterium | reverse complement strand
TCCGGATACGACGGCACGTCGGCAACCAGATCGAACATGCGCCGGGCACTGTGGGCGACGAGAACAGATTTGCGAATTTGCGGCACGTACAAATAGTCCGAAGGGGGTAGGCGTCTGCGCGGAAGCTCAGATGCGCGATTGTACGAAAGCCCGGTGGCAACACCGAGGCGAACACGGGCGAGGCTAAAATCGCGCCTCGTATCACCCGGAGCGCAACTCCCCCTGCCTTGCAAACATGAGCATCACCCAAAACAAAAAAGCACGCTTCGATTATTTCATCGAAGAAAACCTCGAGGCAGGCCTTGTTCTTGAAGGGTGGGAGGTGAAAGCCGTTCGCGGCGGGCGAGCGCAAATCAACGAAGCCTATGTAATTGCGCGCAACGGCGCGTTTTGGCTTTTCAACGCGCACATCAGCGCGTTGCCTGCGGCATCGACACATGTGTTGCCCGATCCAATGCGGTCACGCAAGTTGTTGCTGGGGCAGCCAGATATCATGCGCCTGATCGGCAAGGTCGAGCAACGCGGCTATGCGCTTGTACCCTTGGACCTGCACTACAGGAATGGGCGCATCAAGCTCGAAATCGGGCTGGGCAAAGGCAAGCTCAAAGGCGACAAGCGCCAGACTGAAAAGGCGCGGGAGTGGTCGCGGGAAAAGCAGCGGTTGCTCAAAACGGCATCTCGCTGACCTCTGCGTTGCCAGAACGTGACGAATGTCACCGTTCTTGCCAAAAAGCGCTTGCATATGATTGGGATAGGACACAGAATTGAAGTCGATTGTGTGAAAATCCCGCAAAGTGCGCGATTGACGTTTTTGTTGCTTGATGTTGATGGCGCTTTTGGCCATTGTCAGGCCCCGCAAATAGCGCAGCGCTTTGTGAACTTTGAAGCAGCAGTTAGCGTTGCAGAGCCAAGCGTGTTATGTTGAGAAGCTGAAACTTGATCAGCCTAGCGTAATCCAAAGGAAACGCAATTCCAAGGAATCGTAAGTGGCAGACTCCACCGAAAAACGGAAACGTGTTGTTGACCTGGCGGGACCGGTGATACCGGTCGCAAGCGGCTCTTCTGCAGCGGGCGACAGTGCAACCTCCTCCGCACGCGATCCGGACATGACCGTGCCGGCGCAGGCAGGGGATCTGTCGTTTGAAGAACTGCAAGCGCAACTGCGCAAGTTCAAGGACACGCCGCAAGCTGACGCCACCATCTCCGGCGATCCAGAAGACAAGACCCGCAAGGATCCCAACGCGCCCAAGCACCGTGGTGTGCTGGCATCTGATTACGACGGCCCGTCCTACTCTGAACTCAAGCGCCGCGCCTCCGCCAATGGCGGCGAGGAGAACCGGTTGTCTTTGCCGGTCGGCTACATGCTGCAGGAATACCGCATTGAAAAAGTGCTCGGCATTGGCGGTTTCGGTGTCTCTTATCTCGCACACGACACCAACCTGAACTCCAAGGTGGCGGTCAAGGAGTACCTGCCCAACGATTTGGCCGTGCGCAATGAGGAAACGGCGGCCGTTTGGGCCAAGAGCAATGCCGACGACGAGGAATACAAAATCGGGCTCGACCGCTTTTTGCTCGAGTCGCGCACGCTGGCCACCTTTAGGCACCCCAACATTGTTCGCGTCAACCGCTTTTTCGAAGCCAATAACACTGCCTACATGGTAATGGACTACGAGTTCGGCGAAAGTCTTAACGCGTGGATGAAAAAGCGCCTGGAGCGCGGTGACGATCCTCCAGACGAAGCCGCCCTGCTGCAAATGATCGTGCCGCTGATTCAGGGTCTCGACAAGGTACACGAAGCTGGCTTCCTGCATCGCGATATAAAGCCGGCCAATATTTACGTGCGCGATTCCGATGGCAGCCTGGTGCTGCTTGACTTTGGCGCGGCGCGCCAGACCGCTGGTGCTGCGAAAGAAGGCCTGACCTCCATTGTTACGCCCGGCTACGCACCTTTTGAGCAATACCACTCACATGGCCGCCAAGGGCCGTGGTCTGACCTCTATGCCATGGGTGGCGTGTTGTACTGGTTTATTGCTGGCCGCAAGCCCATCGAGGCTGCCGCCCGCATCCAGAGCGACCCGCAGGAACCTGCCGTCGAGATCGGCAAAGACAAGTACAGCGAGGCCTTTCTCAAGGCAATAGACTGGGCGTTGACCCCGGATGACCAAAAGCGTCCGCAGTCCGTCAACGAATTTTTACCAGTGCTCATCGGTGATAACCAGATGGGGCCTGCGGGCACGACCACAACGGTTAAAAAGAGCCCCCTTTGGATGAAGCTTGGCTTCGCCGCAGTCACAGCGGTTGCGCTGGTCGCGATCGGGCTCAACTTCCTGAAACCTGGGCGTGGCATGGGCGGTGCGGAAATGACGTTTGGCATCAATCCAGGTTCGTCGCGCATGTCCGACGATGCCCAGATTCGCGCCAAACTTGACGGTTTCATCCAGGAACTCCAGAAGGGCACCAAACGCGCCGTCGACATCAAGTTGACGAATAACTTCAAACCACTTCCAGACGGCAAACCGCAATTCGACATGATCATGGCGGTGGCAGACAAAATGGGCGACGCGGTCCGTGATCATGGTTACGTACCGGTCGCGGCATTTCGTGACCTGCGTGTGCATTTTTTCGTCAAGTCGACCGGCAAGGGTGAAAACATCAACAAGATCACCGATATCAAAAACATGAAAGTGGGTGTGTTCGTCCGAGCCAGTACGGTAGGACCGATCTCGATCAATTGGCTGCTCATGAATGACATACCTGTTGATGCCTCACACATAATGGAGTTTCAAAATCAGGATGATTTGCCGGATGCCTTGATGGAAAACCGCGTAGACGTCATCGGCCTGTCCCAGGCCGAAAGCACCAAGGCAAAAGCAAAATTTGGTGAACGGATAAAAAAAATCAGTGAGTCAGATCCCTTTCCAGGCTACGCCATTGCAGTATCCCCTACCATGGATGACGAGCATGCCGCGAAGTTGACCCAGACCCTGTGGAACCTGCACAAGACGCCCGAAGGTCAGGCCGCATTGAAAGGCTTTGACATCGGCTCCGCAGCCAACACGACCGAGCTCAAGCAAACCGGCAAGCGCGAATACGAAAAGGCGATCAGTCAAATCGATCGCGCGCGCAAGCTCTATCCGCCGGCAGAGTCCAAGAAGTAGCTGGTTACGCGAGACGCGTCACCCTGAAAAGCCCGGTTCCTACCGGGCTTTTTTGCGCAGTCGAATACGCATTGGCACTCCAGCGCACGCTACTGCGCACAGCAGAGTCCTACAATCACGCCGTGAAGCGCCAATTCAACCCCCGTCGAGTAAGTGAGCGCAGCCGCTTGATGCTGGAACAAGGCGGGATGCATCCATTGCTGGCACGTCTCTATGCCGCCCGCGGCGTGGTGCGCGCGGATGAGCTCGATCACGGCTTGAGCACCCTGCTCTCCCCGGATACGCTGGCACGAACAAGCCAAGCCGCCTGCCTGATCGCCGATCTGATACACGAGCATCGGCGCTTCCTGATCGTGGCCGATTACGACTGCGACGGCGCCACCGCCTGCGCCGTTGCGCTCAAGGGCCTGCGTGCCCTCGCCACGGCCACCGGCTCGCGTGCGACGGCGGACTATCTGGTGCCGAACCGCTTCAAGTTTGGATATGGCCTGACCCCGGAGATCGTGGCGCTTGCGGCAGTCCACGCAGCGGGCAAGCCTGATCTCATCATCACCGTGGACAACGGCATTGCCAGCGTTGAGGGCGTTGCCGCCGCCAACGCGGCGGGCATGCGTGTCCTCGTCACGGACCACCATCTGCCGGCCGAGAATTTGCCGGCAGCAGACTGCATCGTCAACCCGAATCAGCCGGGTTGCACCTTCGCCAGCAAAAGTCTCGCAGGCGTCGGCGTCATGTTTTATGTTTTGCTGGCCCTGCGCAGTGAATTGCGCAAGCGAGGAGCATTCACCGCGCCTGAGCCAAATCTTGGCAGCCTGCTCGATCTGGTTGCACTCGGCACCGTGGCTGATGTGGTCAAGCTCGATCAGAACAATCGCATTCTGGTCGCGCAAGGCTTGAAGCGCATGCGTGAGGGAAAGGCCAGCGCAGGGATCGCGGCGCTGTTCACCGTGGCCGGGCGCGATGTGCGGCGCGCCGCCAGCTTTGATCTGGGCTTCGCCGCAGGGCCGCGCCTCAACGCCGCCGGGCGCCTCGACGACATGTCGCTCGGCATCCAATGTCTGATCTCGGAAGACTTCCATGCGGCCTTGCCATTGGCACAAAAACTCGACGCCCTCAACCGCGAGCGGCGCAGCATTGAGACTGAGATGCAGGATAGCGCGCTGGCCGCACTCGACGCAATTGACGCAGGTGAGCGCTATACCCTTAGTCTGTTCGATGCCACCTGGCATCAAGGGGTGGTTGGCATCGTCGCCTCACGCCTCAAAGACAAGTTTCACCGGCCGGCTTTCGTGTTCGCGCCCGGCGAAAACGGCGAGATCAAGGGCTCGGGCCGCTCGATCGGTGCCTTGCACCTGCGCGACTGTCTCGACCTGGTGAGTAAGGCGCACCCCTCATTGATCCGGCGCTTTGGCGGACACGCAGCGGCGGCCGGGCTGACGCTGGCGCAAGATGGCTTCCTGCTCTTCGAGCGCGCGTTCGAGGAGGCTGCACGCAGCATGATGAACGCTTCAGACCTTAACGCCGAGCTCGCTACCGACGGCCCGGTGGAAGCCGCCTATTTGACCGTGCCGGTGGTGCGCACCCTCGACGGCGAAGTGTGGGGGCAGGGCTTTCCCGCCCCCGTCTTTGACGACGTGTTTGAGGTCACGTCACAACGCCTGGTCAAGGACAAGCACGTCAAGCTCGCCTTGTCAAAGGACGGCAGAAAATTGGACGCGATTCAGTTCAATGCAACTGCCCCCCTGCCACCACGCGTGCGCATCGCGTTTCGCGCCGGGATTGATGAATTCAATGGCACAGCAAAGGTGAGCCTCTATGTGGAGGCTTGGGAGACCGCTTGAGCTCGTGCGCCGCACTGCCTGTCCAATGGCAACCAGGCTCAACAATCACTGCCTCGAAGTATCCCGGCCAGCCGCATTGGGAAGCTTTATTGCAGGGCCGCCCGCTATAATCTTCCCTTCGAAAATCAGCACAGCAGACCCACCATGGAAGCCGAACACCTCAACGCCCTCGCCGCCCAACTCGCCGATCTGAAGGCACGCAGCGAAGATTTGCGGAGGTATCTTTGACTTCGATACCAAGTCTGCACGCCTGATCGAACTTGACGCGGCGCTCGAAGACCCCGCGCTCTGGAATAACCCCAAGCGCGCGCAGGAAATCGGCCGCGAGAAAAAAGCGCTCGACGCCACCGTCGGCACCCTCGGCAAACTCACGCAAGGCCTGGCCGATTCGGGCGATCTGTTTGACCTCGGCAAATCCGAAAGCGACGACGATACGTTGCGCGCCGTCGCCAACGATGTCGCCGGCCTCGAAGCGATCGTCGCCGGCCTCGAATTCCGCCGCATGTTCTCCGGCGCACTTGACGCCAACAGTTGCTTCATCGACATTCAGGCCGGTGCAGGTGGCACCGAAGCGCAGGACTGGGCGTCGATGCTGCTGCGCCAGTATTTGCGCTACTGCGAGCGCAAAGGCTTCAAGCCCGAAATTCTTGAAGAGTCCGCCGGTGAGGTCGCCGGGCTGAAGTCCGCCTCGATCAAGGTGGTGGGCGACTACGCCTACGGCATGCTGCGCACTGAAACCGGCGTGCACCACCTCGTGCGCAAGTCGCCTTTCGACTCGGCTGGCGGCCGCCACACCTCATTTGCCAGTGTGTTCGTTTACCCCGAGGTCGATGATTCGATTGAAGTCGACATCAACCCCGCCGACCTGCGCATCGACACCTTTCGCGCCTCCGGCGCCGGCGGCCAGCACATCAACAAAACCGACTCGGCTGTGCGCATCACGCACATCCCGACCAACATTGTCGTGCAGTGCCAGAACGACCGCTCGCAACACCGCAACAAGGCCGAGGCGATGGCGCAATTGAAGTCACGCCTGTACGAACTCGAACTGCGCAAGCGCCAGGCCGAGGCTGACACGCTCGAGGCTTCCAAGACTGACGTCGGCTGGGGCCACCAGATCCGCTCCTACGTGCTCGATCAGTCGCGCATCAAGGACTTGCGCACCAATGTCGAGATCAGCAATACCAAGTCAGTGCTCGATGGTGATCTTGATGCCTTCATCACTGCCAGCTTGAAACA
>JANNCZ010000827.1:0-5030 GCA_031387185.1 Burkholderiales bacterium | reverse complement strand
GACATTGGCGGTGTTCGCCAAGCGCGATTGCCCGACCTGCGAGCAGGTGGTGCCGGTCATGCGCGTCCTGGCCGCGCGTGACCCGGCGTTCCGGGTGTACTCCCAGGATGACCCGGGCTTCCCCGAGCAGCTTGATGGGGTGGTCGATGATCGTGAGCTGGCTGCCGCGTTTCGCCATCGGATCGAGATAGTGCCGACCCTGATTCGTTTCGACAATGGCGTTGAAGTGGCGCGCACAGAAGGCTGGGACACCACTGAATGGCGCCGCGTTAGCGGTATTGCCGATCTCGGTGAAGGCATGCCGGCGCTGCGGCCAGGATGCGGCTCGAAGAGTGTCGAGCCGGGCCTTGCCGACTACCTGCAAGTGAGATTCGGCGACACCGGCATCGAGGCGCGCAAGGTGGCGTTTGGCGCATACGACGACGCAGTTGAAGTCTGTTTCGAGCGCGGCTGGAGCGATGGCCTGCCGGTGGTGCCGCCGACTGACGTGCGGGTGCTGCGCATGCTCGCTGGCACCACGCGCCAACCCGGCGAAGTGCTTGGCCTGATCCCCCCCAATCTGGCCCCATGCACGGTTGAGAAGGCCGCCATCAATGCAGTGATGGCCGGTTGCAAGCCGGAGTACATGCCGGTGGTGCTGGCCAGCATCGAAGCCGCGCTGGAGCCGGTGTTTACGCTGCACGGCCTGCTGGCTACTACCTATTTTTCGTCACCGATCATCATCGTCAATGGCCCGATCGTCAAGCGTATTGGCATGAATGCCGGCCTCAATGCGCTGGGGCAGGGCAATCGCGCCAACGCCACCATCGGGCGGGCGCTGCAACTGATCGTCCGCAATGTGGGTGGCGGCCGGCCGGGCGAAGCCGATCGCGCCACGCTCGGCGGACCCGGCAAATACACCTTCTGTTTTGCCGAAGACGAGTCCGATGCGGGGTGGCAGCCGTTGTCGGTGGCGCGCGGCTTCGCGCCTGGCACCTCCACCGTGACCCTGTTTCAAGGCGAAGGAGTGCAAGGCTTCGTTGATCAGAAATCGCGCTCGCCAGAGCAGCTGGTGCGCTCGCTGGCAATGGGCCTCAATGCCATCGGCCACCCCAAGATCGCGTTGTCGCAACGCGCCATCCTGGTGCTCTCTCCCGAGCACTACGCGATCTTTGCCGAAGCCGGCTGGGACCGCAAACGCATCGAACAGGCGATTGACGCGGCCACGGTGCGCCCGGGTGCTGACCTGATCGCCGGGGCACACGGTGTGGGTGAAGGCATGCCGGCCGCGATGGCGGGCGAGCCGGTGCCAAAATTCAATCCCGGCGGCCTCTTGATCGTGCGCGCCGGCGGCCCGGCCGGTTTGTTTTCCGCCATCCTGCCCGGCTGGATCGCCGGCCGCAACCATCTCGAATTGCAACCCGTCACCAAGGAGATCAAGTCATGAGCAGCATGCACTGGATGCGCGACCCCACGCCCGAAACCGCACCGCTCAAACGCGCGCGGCTGGCACCGCCGCCTTCTCTGGCCGGCCTCACGGTCGGGCTGTTCGATATCGGCAAGACCCGCACCAAAGAGTTTCTTGACCGCGTCGAGCTGCGCCTGCACGAGCGCGACATTCAAACCATACGCGTCGGCAAGCCGACCAATGCCAAGGTCGCCACGCCGGAAAACCTGCAAAACATCGCCGCCACCGCCGACGTCGTACTGATCGCGCTGTCCGACTGAGGGTCATGCACGTCGTGCAGTTTGCACGACCTCATGAACCTTGATGCGCGCGGGATTCCCGGCGTGTCGGTAGTCACCACCGGTTTCACCAGCGCGGTGGCAGCGCAATCGCAAGCGCTCGGCTTCGAGCCGGCCGTGGTGTATGTGCCGCATCCGATCCAGAACCGCACTGCTGCCGAACTCGATCAAATCGCCGATGAAGCGATCGAAGCGGCGCTGGCATTGCTGGTGACTGCGAACTGAGATAGCGCCCTGTCGCAGATGCCCCAGCGATGCAGGTTATCGTCGCGAAGACCATCACCATCACCAGAAGCATTCGCCCGGGAGATACGCATGTCCGCTTTCCAGTTTGAATCAGGCAACAGTATTGCGATACGCGACGACTTGACTGATGCCCACGAGAACGCGTGGGCGGCGCTTGGCGCCCCAGGCACCTGGCTTACCGGTGCGCAGCGCATCACGGTGGCCGCCGAGATTCGTCAGGCGTGCAGCTGCGCGCACTGTTCACGCATCAAGGCAGCGCTGTCGCCGAATGCCGTCGCGGGCAAGCATGCGAGCCTGGGCGGGCTTGGTGCGCTTGACGCCGGCGCGGTCGAATTGATTCACCGCGTGGTGTCCGACCCCGGCCGTTTGAGTGAGCGCTGGACGCAGGAGGTGCTGGCGCGTGGATTGAGTGAGGGCGAATACGTCGAGATCACCGGCATCATCGCGATGGTGACGATGATGGATGCGTTCACGCGCGCGCTCGGTGCCCAAGAGCGCGCATTGCCCACGCCGCAGCCGGGCGAGCCAACCCGGCATCGCCCGGCTGGCGCGAAGAAGCAGGCGGCGTGGCTGCCGCTGGTCGAGCCGGAAGACGCCACCGAAGCCGATGGCCCGCTGTATCCCAGCCCGAAGGCGGGCTACATCTATCGCGGCCTCTCGCTGGTGCCGCAGTCATTGCGCGACTACTGGGCGCTGGCCAACATGCACTATCTGCCGGGACAGTTTGTTTACAAGTTTGATTCGTCGATCCGCGCCATCAGCCGCCCGCAGGTGGAGATACTTGCGGCACGCGTCTCCGCGCTGCATCAATGCGTTTACTGAACCACGGCACACTCCTACATGCTCCGTGAGAGCATGCATGCTGGTGGCAAGGAAGTGGATGTGCGTGGTGTGACCGCAGGGTTTGATGGTGGCGTGGATATTCCCCACGCGGCCTTGCTGGTTGAATGGGCCGAGGCTACGGTGCTGCGTGATGCTGCGCGTATTTCTGCTGTGCGCAGTGCGCTGCGGCCCTTGCTCGGCGACGCGGGTCTGGTGGATGCGGCGGCAGTGATCGCGGCGTTTCACGGTTTCGTGCGCATTGCCGATGCGATCGGTATTCCCTACACTGGTGCGGCACAAGGGCGCGATGTGCCGGCACTGCGTGAGGAAGCGGGGATCAATGATTTTTACCGGATGCATGGTGAAGCGGCGCCACCGCCGTAGCGAGGTACAGCAGCGCCGCCGTAGCGGCTAGAGCGAAAAATCCGCGACCACCGGCGTATGGTCGGACGGCTGCTCGCGTTTGCGCGGTGCCTTGTCGATCACGCAAGCACGGCAAGTCGCAGCCAATGCCGGGCTGGCGAGGATGTGGTCAATGCGCATGCCGACGTTGCGGCGAAAGCCGAGCATGCGGTAGTCCCACCACGAGAACAGTTTCCCGGGCTGCTCAAACAGCCGGAAGCAATCGGTGAAACCGGCGTCGAGCAACTTCTGGAAATGTGCGCGCTCCGCTGCGCTTACCAGCACCTGGCCCTGCCACGCGGCGGGGTCGTGGACGTCGCGGTCTTCGGGGGCGATGTTGTAGTCGCCGAGCAGGGCGGTATGGGTGTGCGCTGCGGTTTGCGCGGCCATGTAGCCTTGCAAGCCGTCGAGCCAGTCGAGCTTGTAGCGGTATTTGTCTGACTCCAGGCTTTGGCCGTTGGGGATGTAGGCGCAGACCACGCGCACTGCGGCGGTACTAACAGCGGTACCGGCAGCATCGGTCGCTTCTGCAGCCGGCGCGGTCACTAACCCGTCATTGGCCATTGCCGCAGGTGCGGCAGCGGACCCGGCAGCTACTGAAACAGTTGCGGTAATTACGCGCTTTTGCTCATCGGCAAAATCGGGCATGCCGCAGGCGACATCACGCATTGGCAGGCGCGACAGAATGGCGACGCCGTTGTATGTCTTCTGCCCGCTGAATGCCACGCTGTAACCCGCAGCCTGCAGTTCGGCAGCGGGAAATTTGTCGTCAGTGAGCTTGGTCTCTTGCAGGCACAGCACATCGCAATCAGCGGTGGCGAGCCAGTCGAGCACGTGCGGCAGGCGCACTTTGAGGGAGTTGACGTTCCAGGTGGCGAGGCGCATGGCGGGATTTTACGCAATCCGCTCTTGCGGGGGAGCCAGCACGATAGACGGGCGAATCGTTTGCGAATCGCTTCTTCCTGCACGCGGGTATTGCGATTGGTGATAGGACTGCGAGCGCGGGCTCGCGCGAAAAAAACCGCTCGGATGAGCGGTTTGATTGCTGTAGCTGGTGGGTGCTCGGCAACCTCAAAATCCCTTAAACCAGTTGGGCCTTTCACCTGTCTGCGCGGGCGGCGGCGGAGCGGGCGGCGCGGCGGCTTCCGGTTTGGGCTTGGCTTCTGCCGTAGCCGGGGGTTTCTCTGGTACCAAGGACGCCGCAGCGGGCGCTTTATATCCGGGCGGCAATTGGCTGGTTGCCGGATAGCCAGCAGTGTCGAGCGACTCGCCCCAAGCGCCGGCCTCGAAGCCAAGGTGTTTGGTGCTGCCGATCGTGATGACGGGAACAGTCGCTGCGCCGGCCACCTTGTTCAGGGCGGCAATGTCTTCATTCGACTTGACGGTCTTTTCGGTAAACGGAATGCCGCGCTTGGTCAAAAAGGCCCTTCCAGAGGCGCATGCCGCGCACTCAGCGGCGGTGTATAGCGTGACCGGAAAATTGCGTGAGGCCTGTTGCAAGGCGTAGGGCAGCGGGGTGCCTCCCGACGACTGCGCCGAAGCGGCGATGTCTTTCTTTTCCACCGCTTGCGGCTTGCCGCCCTTGGGCGCTGCGGGCGGCGGGGTGTCGCTATAGATCACGCGACCGTCAGGTCCGGTGTATTTGTACTGCGCTGCTGCCGTGGTGCTCAGTAGCGCTGCGGCCACTGGTATCACGAGCATTACGAATCGAAAATTCATCTTGGCCTCCTTAAGAATCAAGATGTTACACGGCAATCATACCACTGTGCCTGAGCAATGCGTCAAGCTGTGGATCACGCCCGCGAAACGCACGGAAACTCTCGGCAGCCGGGCGG
>JANNCZ010000228.1:0-4192 GCA_031387185.1 Burkholderiales bacterium | reverse complement strand
CAGCATCGAATTTCTGCTCGGCAACAAGCACGCACGCATGATTGAGGCATTCAGGCATGACGATGTGGAATTCGGGCTGATCCATGCCATTCTCCAGGCCCCTTCGCTTTACGATGAATTCCTGGCGTACCTTGCGCGGCGTGGATTCGCCGTGCCGGCCGATCTGCTGACGCGCGATTTCACCCTTCCGCACCAGCGCGACGCGCGGCTGATCCCGCTATTTCGCCAAGTGTACGAACATCCGGACCAGCATTGGGATGCTTACGAGATGTGCGAAAAGCTGATCGATGTGGAGGAGTACTTTCAACTTTGGCGCTTTCGTCACATGAAGACGGTGGAGCGCATCATCGGCTTTCGGCCCGGCACGGGGGGCTCTTCCGGCGTCGGTTTTCTCAAAAGCGCGCTGGAGCTGACCTTCTTTCCGGAGCTGCTCGACGTACGTACCGAACTGCGCCAGGCATGAAGCCCATGAACGCACCAGCAGCGCCTGGCGGCGCAACGCAGCTGACCTCTCCACCCGACTCCCCCATCGCGCATGCGGTCGCGGCGCTTGGCGCCGGGCCGTTTAGCGAAGCGGCGCTGCGCCAGCACATCGACCCGCTGTTCTCGCGGGTGTTGGCGCGGCCCGGCATTTATCTTGCCAACCATTCGCTGGGCCGGCCGCCCGATCGGACGGCGCAGGATATCGCCGATGGTGTCGGCCTGTGGTACTCGGGGCTTGGCGATGCCTGGGGTCCCTGGCTTGCGAAGCAGAATCAGGTGCGCGCCATGGTCGCAGCCCTGGCGGGGGTTGCGCGCAGCGATTGCATCATTCCCAAAACCAGCGCCGGCCAGGGTTTGCGCACGGTGCTCAACCTGCACGATACGAAAATCCGGGTACTGAGCACACAAGGGGAGTTTGATTCCATTGATGTGATCCTGCGCCACTATCGCGAGCGCGGGCGCATCGAACTGCGGCTAATCGAGCCGGATGCGCGCGGCTGGTTTGCGCCCGCAGCGATCCTGGCGGCACTCGATGCTCCCACCGATCTGCTGGTGCTCTCGCAAGTGATGTTCATGACCGGGCAAGTGGTGGGCGAACTGCCCGCCATCATCGAGAAGGCGCATCGGCAAGGTGCGCGGGTACTGCTCGATACCTATCACGCGTTCGGCGTATTGCCGGTTGATCTCGCCGGCCTCAAGGTGGACTACGCCGTGGGTGGCGGCTACAAGTACTTGCGCGGCGGCCCCGGTTCTTGCTGGCTCTATGTGCGGCCAGGCATCGTCGATGCTGGCGGCACGCCGCTCGATACCGGCTGGTTCGCCAAACAAGCCCCCTTTACCTACCAGCGGCCTGACCCTCCGCAGTTTGCCGCAGGCGGGGATGGCTTTCTCGAATCCACGCCGCCGGTGCTGATTCCCTTTCAGGCGGCCGCTGGCCTGGAATTGGCAAGCGCGCTTGGCGTAGCGCGCCTGCGCGCCTACGGGCTGGCATCCAGCCGGCTCCTCATCAATGCACTCGGCGAGCACGGCGTGGAGGCCGAAGGCGGGCGTGAAGACATGGGCGCATTCGTGGTGATCCGTCACGCACGTGCGGCCGACATCGCCGGGGCGCTCGGCAGTGGTGGCATTCAGGTCGATGCGCGTGCGCACAATTTACGGCTGACGCCCGATATCCTCACGCGTCCCGCAGAGATCACAGATGCGGCGGCGGCAGTTGCACGCGCATGCCGCGCCCTCGCGTAATGCACCAAGATCTGCTCCCACCAACGGTTTCCGGAGAATTCCTCTCTGCGGATTAGCGCGTATCCGGCCGCGCCAGCAGCGCACGCACAGCCGGCAGCGCGCGCCGTGCCGCCGCTTCGCCGGCGGCGATGAGCATTTCACGATCCTTGAATCCGTACTGGCTGGAGGTGACCGGAATATCCGGCGCGATCACCAGATCAGCGGCGCTAATCTCAGTTTCCTTCAACCGGTAGGTCTGCACCAAAAAGGTCTGGAACATCACGTCAATGGGCGAGCGCAGCGTGCCGCTGTCGGCGGGCGGATAGATCACGTCGACGGCGATCACGATGCGCGCGCCAAGCTGGCGCGCGATGCGCACCGGCAGCGGGCTCGATAGTCCGCCATCTGCATACAGCTTGCCCTGTATCTCGACCGGTTCAAACACACCTGGCACCGCGCTCGATGCGTGCACGGCATGGCCAGCATCGCCACGCGTGAACGCGACGGCATTGCCGCTGCCCAGATCGGTCGCCACCGCCGCAAACGGAATCGGCATTTTCTCGATCGGCCGGTGGCCGACATGCTCGCCGACGAACCCATGCAGCGCATTGCCGGCCAGCAGGCCCAGACTTTTCAAGCGCAGCAAGCGCGACCAGTCCGCATCCGAGGTGAAGACGCCGTCGGCCCGGCGCGACAATGCTTCGATCCCGGCGGCGCGCATGCCGGAGGCGTAGAGGGCACCGACGATGCTGCCGCCGCTGGTGCCGACGATCAGATCGGGGCGGATGCCAGCTTCTTCGAAAACCTTGATGACGCCGATGTGGGCGAAGGCGCGCGCCGAGCCGCCCGACAAGACCAGTGCCATCGCGTGTCCGCCAAGGGGTGTTGCGAGCGGCGCGGCGTGCGGTGGATCGCTCACCTCGGGCATGCGCGTGGTGATGAAGGCGCAGCCCGTCAGCAGCAAGGCCGAGAGCGTTGCAGCGGTGAGTCGCGCGAAGGAAAGTCGCGCCAGCGGGAACCTGCGGATCATCGTGCCGACCTTGGTTCCGCTCGCACAGCCGCGCTTGCCGTTGCCGCCGTCGCGGGCAATTCGATTGCGGACTTAAGCGGCAAGGATTCGTTGCGCGACGCCGCGTCAGGCGTGACCGGCTGCGATGCTTGCGAAGCAGACGATGACGGTGTTGCCGGCACTGGAGGCGGCGCTGCTGCGGCGATGTCGCAAGGCTTGGTGCGCACCAGCGCCAGCATGCCGGCAAACGCTTGCGTCAGCGCACGCTCCACCCGCGCGGCATTCTGCCGTGTTGCGGTGTTCTCGCCCTGTTGCACCAGCGCCGCGTTCGCCTGCGTGTCCACTACGTCAAACTCGCGCAGCACGCGGCGCGAGCGCGGACACAAGAGGCTCATCCTGACGCCCGCGTCGCGCAGCAATGGCGGCCCCTCGGTGGTCGATTTCGCGCCCAGCCAGCTCGTGTAACTTTCGATGTAGCCGCGAATCCCGGCGTCGACCTTGTCGCTCATGGTTGCTTCGCTGACCGTCAACTGCGACGGGCGGACGCGCACGATCACGTCGGGCAGCGGCGCGCCGGGCAGCGCGAGCAGCAGCGGATCGGGGGAGAAAATCTCAAAGCATCCGCCGGCTTCGGCCTGTTTGCGCGCGAGGGCATGCGGTTGCGGCAGGCCGAGCGTGCGCCACTGCGCCGCGATCTCGTCCGGTGTGTTGTAAGGGTCGTCGGTGAACATGGCCGACGCGACCCTCGCGTTGCAGCGGGGCATGGCAGATGCTTCCACGCTGCTGGATGTTGTCGCGGCAGATATGGCGGGAGAGACCGGAACGCCGGCGGGAAACGGCGTGGAGTCGCCGCCTGTTTGCGCATGCGCCGTCACCGTGAGAATGAAGACCAGCGTGCATTCAACCAGCCGTCGCATGATTGGCCTCCATCGCTGGCGTGGCGGGATCGTGCTGTCGCCGCCGCCGCATCAGCTTGATCGCCGCCGGGATCACGAACATCGACAACAGCGGCGCGGTCAACATGCCCCCTACCATTGGCGCAGCGATGCGCTGCATGATTTCGGAGCCGGTGCCGGTTGAGAGCATCACCGGGATCAGGCCGGCGACGATCACCGCGATGGTCATGGTCTTGGGCCGTACGCGCTGCACCGCGCCTTCCTCGATGGCGGCATCAAGGGCGTGCGCATCGAACGGTTGCGCGCCGCCCGCAGACGAAGCGGACGATCTGGTGTGGCGCTCGATCGCCTGCTTGAGAAACAGCAGCATCACCACGCCGAACTCGGCCGCCACCCCGCCCAGCGCGATGAAGCCGATGGCGCTGGCCACCGAGAAGTTGTAGCCGAGCAGCCACATCAGCCAGAAGCCGCCCGACACGGCAAACGGCAGCGTCGCCATGATTAACAATGCCTCACCGGCGCGGTTGAAGATGAGATAGAGCAGCACGAAAATGATCAAGAGCGTGAACGGCACCACCACGGT
>JANNCZ010000779.1:0-2367 GCA_031387185.1 Burkholderiales bacterium | reverse complement strand
TTGGCCATGGTGGCCAGTTGCGCCACCAGTACCGGCCAGCCGAGGTGGATGATGCGGCGTGCCAGCAAGCGATTCATGGTGTGCGCCGCTTCGTGCGCCACACCGCGCATCCGTTACCCTGCGGCAGAAGTCCGCGTGTCTGGTTGTGGCTCACCTGGTGCGTGCCAGCAGCGCGCAGGTTGACGCGTCAGTGGCCGCTGGAATGCTGCCCTCGTCAAAAGCGGGCAGCAGCGTGCTAGCGAGGCGCTTGCCGAGCTCAACGCCGGGCTGGTCAAAGCTGTTGATGTCCCACAACACGCCTTCGACAAACACCTTGTGCTCGTACAAGGCGAGCAGTGCGCCTAGGGTGCGGGCGTTTAGTTCGGGCAACACGATGGTGGTGGAAGGCTGGTTGCCGGGTGTCGCTTCTGGTTGGGCGGCGTCGCCTGCCATCAACGCCGCGCTTTGCGCGAGGGCATTGACTGCCAGCATGCGGCTGCGCGCATCATCACCGGCACGCAGCACGATGAATTCGGAAGGCACCAGATGCGTCCCCTGATGCAGCAGCTGATGAAACGAGTGCTGGCTATTGGCACCGACATTGCCGAAGATGACCGGGGCGGTGGCGTAGCCCAGCACAGTACCGTTTCGCCCGATGCGCTTGCCGTTTGATTCCATTTCAAGCTGCTGCAAATAGTCGGGCAACAAGGCAAGACACTGCGAATAGGGCAGCACGGCGCGACTTTGCGCGCCGAGAAAATTGATGTTCCATACTGACAACAGTGCGAGGATCACCGGCGCGTTGTGTTCCGGCGGTGCGCCGATGAAATGCGCATCCATCTCCGCCGCGCCAGCGAGCAGGGCGTCGAAGGTGCTGCTGCCGAACGCCATCATCACCGAGAGGCCCACCGCCGACCAGAGCGAGAAGCGGCCGCCGACCCAATCGGGCAGACTGAGAATTTGACTCTCCGGCACACCAAACGCGCGCGCGGCGGCGGGGTTGTTGGTGACGGCGATCAGGTTGGCATGGCCACCGGGATTGGCCACTGAACCGTCCGCACCCGCGGCACCTGCGGCACCTTGTGCATGCGCATCCGTCGTGGCATCTTGCCCGCCCGCAGTCCCCGTGAGCCACGCGCGTGCATGTGCGGCGTTGAGCAACGTCTCGGCAGTGCTGAAGGTTTTGGAAATGATGATGACGAGCGTCGTGGCTGCATCGCAGCGCGCCAGCACGGTGTCAAGCTCGTGCGGGTCAATGTTGGCGACGAAATGTACGCGCAGTGCCTGCGCTGCGCTGCCTTGCAGGGCGGCGAGCGCGAGGCGCGGGCCGAGATCGGAGCCGCCAATGCCGATGTGAATGACATCGGTGAAAGGCTTGCCGCTGGCGCTGTGCCGCGTGCCGCTGCGCACGGCGCCGCTCAGCACCTGCATTTTGTCCAATTCTGCACGCGCCTGCGCCTGCGCCGCTGCCGGGCCGCTGCCGCGCAGTGCCACGTGCAAAGCAGCGCGGCCCTCGCTGCTGTTGATTGCGTCACCGGCGAGCATGCGATCACGCCAGGCGCTGACGCCGCGTGCGTGCGCCAGTGCCTGCAACAATTGGAGGCTGTTCGCAGTGACGCGGTGTTTTGAGTAGTCGATGTGCAGCGGGCCTGCCGTCACAATCATGTGCTGTGCGCGTTGCGGTTCAGCAGCGAACAGGTCGCGCATATGCACCGTCTGCATGGTGTCGCGGTGGGCCGCCAGCGCCCGCCATTGCTCGACGGCCGCAGCGGGGGCGACAGCTTCGGCAAGCTTGGCTGCGCTGCCCGCAGTGGCGCTGGCAACTGGACTGGGATTGCGCGTACCGGAATGGTTCGTCATCAAGATCATTTTTTGTAGAGCCGGAATCGTTCCTGGCGCTCGCCGGGGCGGTTGCCTTCCCACACCAGGCGCGCGCCGGGCGGGGGCATGCGCGAATCGCCCTCGCGCGCCTGCACCAGCAGCCAGCCGCATTGCGCGCCGAACGGGGTGTGCAAGAAATAGGCAAACGAGGCGCGCTCGGACAGGCCCAGGTTGCGGGTCTCCAGGCATGTTCCTGGAAGATCCGCTCCCAGAGCCGCTTTCAGACTGGTGGCTACGCCGCGATAGGATTTTCCATAATCCACCCAGGGCAGCAGCAGGGTCATCAGCAAGATCCACATGAGCACGATGCCGTAGGCCCAGTGCGTGACGGCGCGCAACACGGTGCGCTCACTGCGCGCGCTGGCGATCATCCAGGCAGCGGTGGCGGCCGCCGCTACCAGAAATGAAATGGGCGCAAACGCCGCTTCAAACCCCGGCTGCAAGCGCTCGAAATTGGCGGCGATGCGCGGCGGCCAGCCAAGCTGCAGCGCGCAGTAACCGAGCCAG
>JANNCZ010000765.1:0-6112 GCA_031387185.1 Burkholderiales bacterium | reverse complement strand
GTCCTTTGTGGGGAGCGGGGCGGGATGGACGGGAGCGGCAGTGTGCCATAGCCGTCACTGCATGGGCCTCAGGTGCGCAACAGGGGGGGCACCGGCCGGGTTTTCAGCCGCAGCCGCAGCGATGCCCCAGGAGCCGCTGCCAGAGCGGGTTCCAGGGCTGTTGCCTGAAGAGGCGCTCCCACCAAAGCTCTCGGGCATGCTGCGGTTATCATTCCCATTCAATTCCAGCTTGTAGAAGAGGCAACACCATGTCTGACGTGTGCAGCGGTGCGCATCGAATGCGAAAGCGGCACTGCGCATGAACACGCCTGTCAAACGCGCGGCGGCCAAGGGCGCCCTGCGGCCAGCGGCAGCCGCACGCCGGGCCAGGCCGCAGCCTGAGGCCGGCGCGGCGAAATCCCTGCGCGCCCTCGATCAATCCTCGCTCGACAAACTGGTCGGTTACCGGTTGCGCCGTGCCGAGGTGCATATGCGCCAACTGGTGATCAAGGCGCTCTCCGACTGGGACATCCGGCCGCCCGAGTATTCGGTGCTGTCCCTGATTGCGGGCAACGAGCTGGTGACCCAGGCCGACCTTGGTCACGCGCTCAACGTCAAGCGGCCCAACATGGTGACGCTGATCGACAAGCTGGAGCGGCGCGGCCTGATCCAGCGCGAAGTGCATGCGCTCGACCGGCGCAACCACATTCTCACGCTCACCGAAAAAGGCGAAGCGCAATTGGCCGACATCGACGGCATGCTGCACGATATGGACCGGCAGTGGACGGCCTGCTGGAGCGCCAGGGAGCGGCGCGAGGTGGCGGCGTTGCTGCAGCGGTTTTACCGGGGCCAGCGGGCTTCTTGACAGGGATTATTTAGTTATGTACCATAACTAAATAACATTCCATCAGGAGACTCGCCATGAACCATTCCCCCGCCGGTTTTTCGCGCCGCGCGCTGTTGCAAGCTGCCTTGGGTGCTACCACTCTGGGTGCCACCACCCTCGGTACATTTCCCCTTGCCGCACTGGCGCAGGCGCTGGATCAAGTCAAAATCTACTACGGCTTTCCGGCCGGCAGCGCGGGTGACAGCGTCGCCCGCCGGGTCGGCGAGAAGTTGGCCGGAACGCCTTACACCAAGTCAGCTGCCATCGTCGACAACCGGCCAGGCGCCGGCGGGCGCATCGCACTCGATGTGCTCAAGACCGCGCCGGCTGATGGTTCGGCGCTGGCGCTCTCACCCTACTCCTGCACGGCGATTTACCCGCATGTCTTCACCAAGCTCAACTACGATTCGGCGCGTGATTTTGTGCCAGTGTCGACGGCGGCGATCATCCATCACGGGCTGGCAGTCGGGCCATTGGTGCCGGCCAGCGTGAAGAATGTAAAAGACTTCCTGGCCTGGGCCAAAGCCCATCCGAAGGACGCCAACTTTGGTTCACCGGGTGCAGGCTCGACGCCACATTTCATCGGCGCGCTGCTTGGCATGAATGGCGGTGTTGACCTCAAGCACATTCCCTATCGTGGTTCGGTGCCGGGCGTGACCGACGTCATCGGCGGCCAGATCGCCGCGATGGTGACGCCAAGCGGCGACTTCCTGGCGAACCACCGGGCCGGCAAGTTGCGCCTGATCGCGACCTCCGGCCGTCAGCGCTCGCCGTTCTCCCCGGAAGTGGGGACCTTCGCCGAACAGGGTTTCCCTGAACTCAACACCGAGGAGTGGTTCGGCTTCTATGCGCCGGCGCGGACGCCTGCGGGCATCGTGGCCGCAGCCAATGCCGCCATCAATGCCGCACTGAAAGACAAAGGCGTGATTGATTCCCTCGGCAATGTGGGTTTGATCGCGCAGGGATCGACGGCGGAAGCGATGGGGCACTCGGAGCGCGAAGAGAGCGCACGCTGGCAGCCCCTGGTGAAACGCATCGGCTTCACTGCGGAGTCCTGATCCCTTCCCGAACCCCTGGAGAGCGCCTTGAACCATCTGCAAGCAGAGCGCGAAGGCGACATCGCCGTCGTCAAGCTCAATCGCCCGGCCAAGCGCAATGCGCTGTCCGACACCCTGGTCGTTGAGTTAGGCGATTTTTTTGACAGCCTGCCGCGCGACGTGCGCGCCGTCGTGCTGGCCGGCCATGGCGAGCACTTTTGCGCCGGCCTTGATTTGTCGGAGTTGAAAGACCTCGATGCTGCCGACGGTGCTGAGCATTCGCGCATGTGGCACCGCATTTTTGACCGCATCCAGTTCGGCCGTGTGCCGGTGGTGGCGGCATTGCAGGGTGCGGTGATCGGCGGCGGGCTGGAGCTGGCCTGTTGCGCGCATGTGCGGGTGGCCGAACCTTCGACGTTCTATGCCTTGCCCGAAGGCCAGCGCGGCATCTTTGTGGGTGGCGGCGGGTCGGTGCGGATTCCACGCCTGGTGGGCGTAGCGCGCATGTCCGACATGATGTTGACCGGCCGCGTCTACCGGGCGGAAGAAGGCGAGCGAGTGGGCTTTGCGCAATATCTGGTTGGCGCAGGCGAAGGCTTGCCCAAGGCGATTGAGTTGGCGAAAAAAATTGCCGGCAATGCAGTGATGACCAACTACGCGGTCATGCACGCGTTGCCGCGCATTGCCGATGCAGGGCACGACGGTGGGCTGTTTCTTGAAGCGATGATTGCCGGCATCAGCCAGGCTGCGCCCGAAGCCAAAGCCAAGGTGCGTGAGTTTCTCGACGGCAAGGCGAAGAAGGTGGGGGTGGAATGAACCACAGGATGGGATCGAGTTGAGGGGATCGAAATGAGAGGATCGAAATGAGGGGTTCGACATGAGTTTTCGCACTGCGCCGCATCGTGCCGTGCGTTTTGGTGCGCGCGACACCACGCTCGAACGCCGTGCCGATGGCGCGCTCATCCTGCGCTCGCCGCACCCCATCGGCGAGGTGGATCGCTGCGCCTCCGACTGGCTGATCAAATGGGCGCGCGAACGGGGCGATCAAACGTTTCTTGCCAAACGTGGCGTTGACAATCAGTGGGTGAAGCTGAGTTACCGCGTGACGCTGGACAAGGTGCGCGCACTTGCGCAGGCGCTGCTTGACCGCAAGCTCTCACCAGAAAGGCCGCTGGTCATTCTCTCGGGCAACGATCTCGAACACGCGCTGCTTGGCCTCGCAGCGATGCACGTGGGTATTCCCTACGCGCCAATATCGGTGCCGTATTCGCTGGTGTCGAAAGATTTCGAAAAGCTGCGCCACATCATCGCACTGCTCAATCCTGGTTTGGTGTTCGCTGCCGACGGCGCAGCGTTCGGCGCAGCCATCGCAGCGACGGTCGCGCCAGACGCCGAAGTCGTGGTTACAGCCAACCCGCCCGCAGGCCGCGCGGCGAGCCTCTACGCGGATCTCGCAGCCACTACGCCCACAGCAGCGGTGGATGCGGCGTATGCTGCGGTGACGCCAGACACCATCGCCAAGTTTTTGTTCACCTCGGGTTCCACCGGCAGTCCCAAGGGCGTGATCAACACCCAGCGCATGCTCACCAGCAACCAGCGCCAGATCACGCACGTATTGCCGTTTCTCGACGATGCGCCGCCGGTGTTTCTCGACTGGCCGCCGTGGAATCACACCTTTGGCGGCAACCACGATTTCTACTGCATGCTGTATCACGGCGGCACGCTCTATATTGACGATGGCAAGCCCTTGCCGGGGCAAATCGAGAAAACCGTGGCGAACCTCAAGGAGATTTCGCCCACCATGTATCTCAACGTGCCCAAGGGCTGGGAAGCGCTGTTGCCGTTCTTCGAGGCCGACCGGCAACTGTGCGAAAACTTCTTTGGCAAGGTCAAAGTGTTGTTCTACGCCGGTGCCGGTTTGTCGCAGCATGTGTGGGACGAACTCGACCGCCTCAGCGTGCGAACCTGCGGCGAACGCATTCCGATGATTACCTCGCTGGGCGCGACCGAGACGGCGCCAGCCGCGCTGTTTGCCAACTGGATCATGCAGAGCGCAGGCAACGTCGGTCTGCCGATTCCCGGCCAGGAGTTGAAGCTCGTTCCCAATGGTGACAAGCTCGAAATGCGCTTGCGCGGCCCCAACATCACGCCGGGTTACTGGAAGAGCCCCGCATTGACGCAAGCGGCCTTCGACGACGAAGGCTTTTACATGATGGGTGATGCACTCAAATTTGCCGATCCAGCCGACCCTGCGAAGGGACTGATGTTTGATGGCCGGGTGGCCGAAGACTTCAAGCTCGCCACCGGCACGTGGGTGAGTGTCGGCGCATTGCGCGCGACCCTGATTGCCGCGGGCGCACCGCATGTGCAGGATGTGGTGATCACCGGGCATGACCGTGATTTCGCAGGGGCATTGATCTTTCCGGCGCTTGATGCCTGCCGCAAGATCGCCGGGGACGCAATGCCTGCGGCAGAGTTACTCGCGCATCCTGCTGTGCGCGCCGCATTTCAAGCCACGCTCGACACCCTGGAGCAGACTTCGAGTGGCAGTGCCAACCGCATCGCCCGCGCTGCGCTGATGGAAGAATTGCCTTCGCTGGACATTGGCGAAGCGACCGACAAAGGCTCGCTCAGCCAGCGCATGGTGTTGAAGCACCGCGCTGCGCTGGTTGAAGAACTGTATGCAACACAACCTGCCGCGCGTGTCTTGATTGCGCGCCGCGGCACCTGAGGGCAATGCCATGACAGCCAAGATGGACGTAGACGCGCTCGTTGCAATCGACATGCACACCCACGCTGAAACCTCAACGCGCCTGCTGCCCGATGAGGCCGAGACCGAGGCGCTCGAAGCGCGCGGGCGCTACTTCCGCTACGAAGTGAAGCACCCGACCATCGCGCAAATGGCGGCCTACTACCGCGAGAAAAAGATCGCCTTCGTGGTGTTCACCGTGGACCACGAACGCGGCATGGGCATCCGCCGCATCTCCAACGAAGAGGTCGCGGAGTCTGCCGCCGAGCACGCGGACATTTGCATTCCCTTCGCCAGCATTGATCCGGCGCGCGGCAAGATGGGCGTGCGCGAAGCGCGTCGCCTGATCAAGGACTTCGGCGTCAAGGGTTTCAAGTTCCATCCGATCATCCAGGGCTTCTTCCCGAATGACCGCGACGTGTATCCGCTCTATGAAGTCATCGCCGAGGCGGGCCTGCCCGCGCTGTTCCACTCCGGGCAGACCGGCATTGGCGCCGGCATGCCGGGCGGCGGCGGCCTGCGCATCAAGTACGGTAATCCCTTGTACCTCGACGATGTCGCGGCTGATTTCCCCGGCATGCCGATCATCTCGGCCCACCCCGGCATCCCGTGGCAGGACGAGCAGTTGTCGGTGGCGCTGCACAAGCCGAATGTTTACATCGACCTCTCCGGCTGGTCGCCCAAATACTTCGAGCCCAAGCTGGTGCAGTACGCCAACAACATGCTCAAGCACAAGGTGCTGTTCGGCAGCGACAACCCGGTGCTGCTGCCGGACCGCTGGATTGCCGAGTTCGACAAGCTGGCGATCAAACCCGATGCGCGGGCGCTGATCCTGAAAGAGAATGCCGCGCGGCTGCTGAAGTTAAAGTAGGGCGCGGCAGCTACCGGGGTTGTTAGCAGGGCGGCGCTCTCAAGGGGCGCATGGTTTAATCCCGTCGAATTCGACGGGGCAGGACGGGACGGGACAGGTAGATTGGCAGGTTGAGCAGTTTCGCGCTTACGCCGCCTGTAATTCCCGCGCGGTGCGCCAGCGCCCCCGTCGTGCTTCGAGCACCAGCTTTTGATTTTTCAGCTGATCAGAGAAATTGAGCGAGGCCACCACATTCTTCACCGTGCGCTCGCCGTTGCGGTGCGCCTGATACAGGACGCGAATGAGTTTGTCGCCCATCGCAGGCAGTTTGGTGGTTGACGTTTTTTGCGCGCGTTCCCAGTTGGCGATGGTGTTCTCGGTGTTGCCCATCAGTTTGGCGAGAGATGCCTGCGACAGTCCGAGGGCGAGGCGCAGGTAGCGGAACTCGGCGCTGGTCAGCGCTGACGATTTGTTCGCCAGCGCATCACAGATGGCGGCGGTGAGGCCATCGGCATTGTGAAACGCCACGGTCTTGCCGTAGGGTGAATCCTGAATCTCGAAACCATTGGCAAGCCAAACGCTTTTGAGGCCGCCGTCGGTGTAGTGAAACA
>JANNCZ010000744.1:0-1940 GCA_031387185.1 Burkholderiales bacterium | reverse complement strand
ACTACAACTTCACGCCGATCTCGGACGCCTACCCGTCGGTCACGCCGGGCAACTACGTGGTCAACAGCGGCGACACCTTGAAGGCCATTGCCTACCGGGTCTACGGCCTCGTTGTCCAATGCGCAAGCTCTGGTACCTGATCGCCGATGCCAACGGCCTGGCGACCGATGCCAACCTCACCGCCGGGCAGAGCCTGAAGATTCCGAACCGGGTCAGCAATCTGCACAACGACTCGGAGACCAACAAACCGAACAACGCATCATCGATCATTGGCGATCTGACCCCGACATTGCCGGATCCGCCGCCGGTGTATGTGAGTGTGAGCAGTGGCGGGGGTGGGGATGGCGGTGGGGGCTGTGGCGGGTTTGGTCAGATATTGATGATCGTGGTGGCGATTGTCGTCACCGTCATCACTGAGGGGGCGGCTTCTGAATGGCTGGCCAGTGAATTTGCCAGTTTCGAGATTGCCGCAGGATCGGAGATTGCGTCATCTATCGCCATCCAATCGCAAGTGATCAGCGCGGTGGCCGGCAACCTCGCCAGCCAGGTGGTCGGCAATGTCACCGGGGTACAGGACGGCTTCAACTTCGCCAGCCTTGCAGGTGCGGCACTCGGCGCGGCATTGAGCGGCAGTATTCTGGGTACCGCCAAGGGCGGATTCACGCCTATCGGCGAAGCATTGGGCACCGTCGGCAGGGCGGCTGCCGGCAGCACACCGAAAGCCTCGCCTACCTGATCCCGACCGAGACATGGGAAACCAGCGAAGCCGAAGAATTCATCGAAGACCACTGGCCGCACTTCTTCGCGCAGGCGCTCGAAGGCTGGTGTACGCGCGAGACGCACTGGCCGCACAAACGCACGCTCGAACTCTTCAATCAATGGTTCGAAGTGCGCTACTCGGAAATGGTGCTTGATCTTGGCGGCTACTCTGCGTAGAGCGTAAACCGAATAGAGCGCGCATTGCATAGAGTGTAAAACGCGACATGCCGAAAGCCTGAGAGCCTCTCGCACCAACACTATCAAGCCATCGTGTTCCTTACAATCGTCCCCACCAAGGCTTTCAGCGCGGTGGCATAGTGCGATTTTTAACTACGCGGCGCGCCAGTTCTCAATCACCAGCCCCGTGAGACGCCGGTATTCGGAGACGTTGTCGGTCACGCACACATAGCCGATCTCGCGCGCGTGCGCTGCGATCAGCGCGTCAGCGTAGCCAATCGTCTTGCCGGCGCGGCTCAACGTGGCGCGCAGCACCGCTGCACGCAGTGCGGCGCGGCAGGGAAACTCCAAGCACTTGAACAGTTTAAGCACCTTGCCAAGCTTGGCGATGTTGGCCGCTTTGACCTTGCCCGGCCCGGTTTCTATCTTGAAGCGCAACTCGTGCGCGGTGATGGCAGAGATGAAACAGCGGCTCTCCAGCACGGTCAATTTTTCGAGAATCCGCTCATGCCCGTCCGCCATGTTGGCAACATGCATGAGCACATTGCTGTCGAGCAGATACCCGGAGCGTTTCAAAGAACGCCTTTGAGTCCGCGCAATGCGAGCACGGTGCGGCGCAGTTCGGGAGACATGCGTTCGAGCACGGGCTTCGTCGCAGGCCGGGCTGCGCCGGTGTGCGGTGTTTTCTTGCGCCGGGTTTTTGGCGAAGTGATGTTTGCGTTGGCGTGAGGTTTCATGTGAAGTTCCTCCAAAGACACGGATTGAATTTTACTGCGCCGCTCAATGGATTGTCGATACTTTCGTTCCGAAAACCCAACATGCCACAGTCCTGAAACCAGCTACCACCAACGCTCTCAAGCCATCGTGAGCGGCAGAGCCGCATCCATCAAAGGTTTCAGATCGGTGGCATAGTGTAATTTCTTCACTCATTGACAGTCCGGTAAGTTCAAGCGAGAACAGGAAGTTCAAGTGCAGAGCGGCGATGAAGCCGCCGCTCTGAAACG
>JANNCZ010000733.1:0-3221 GCA_031387185.1 Burkholderiales bacterium | reverse complement strand
CGGCCTGTCTCGAATTTGGCCGTGGTCTGGTGGGCCGCGTACTCGGCGCCAAGTTCGCCGCGGCCGACGCCTTCCCGACGCGCGTGCGCCTGCCCGATGAACCGCTGATGCTGGTGGACCGCATCACCCACATTGAGGGCGAGCCGCTGTCGATGACGCAGGGCCGCCTGGTCACCGAGCATGACATTCATGCTGGTGCGTGGTATCTCGACTGCGGGCGCATTCCCACTTGTATCGCGGTTGAAGCGGGGCAAGCCGACCTGTTTTTATCAGGCTATCTCGGCATCGATTTCGAAACGCAGGGCCGCGCGATGTACCGCCTGCTCGATGCCAAGGTCTGCTTTCATCGCGGCCTGCCGGGCGCGGGCGCGGTAATTCGCTACGACATTCGCATCGACCATTTCTTCCGTCAGGGCGATACCTGGCTGTTCAAATTCAACTTTGAAGCGACGGTCAATGGCGAACCGCTGTTGAGCATGACTGAGGGCTGCGCCGGGTTTTTCACGCAAGAGGCGCTCGCGGCGGGCAAAGGCATTGTGCGCACCACGCTTGATCTCAAGCCGGTGGCCGGCAAACGCGCAGCCGATTGGCGTGCGCTGGTGGCTATGGGGGTCGAGAGCTATACGGCAGCGCAGCTCGATGCCCTGCGCGCCGGTGATCTTGCTGCGTGTTTCGGCGAAGCGTTTGCGCATTTGCCGGTGACGCGTCCAGTCACCTTGCCGGGCGGCAATGCGCCAGGCGCGCATATCAAAAGCACCGGGCGCGCGGAGAACGGATCGGGAGCGCATGGCAATGCCGCGCGCATGCAGCTTGTGCATCGCATCCCCCACCTCGACCCTGCAGGCGGGCGCTTCGGTCTGGGCCTGGTGCGCGGCGAGGCGGACATCCATCCCGATGACTGGTTTCTCACCTGTCATTTTGTTGATGACCGCGTGATGCCCGGCACGCTCATGTTTGAGTGTTGCCTGCATACCCTGCGCGTGTTTTTGCTGCGTCAGGGTTGGATCGCCAAAGCCGGGCAGGCCGCGCTGGAGCCAGTGCCTGGCGTGGCGAGCCAGTTGAAATGCCGCGGCCAGGTGCAGGGCACGACACGCGTGGTGACCTACGACGTGTCGATCAAGGAACTCGGCTACGGCCCCGAGCCTTACGTGATAGCCGACGCCTTGATGTATGCCGATGGCAAGCCGATTGTCGAGATCACCAACATGAGCCTGCGCTATGCCGGTGTGACGCGCATGCAAATTGAGGCGCTCTGGGATGCGGCGGGCAGCGGTGATCCAGCCGCAGGGCTTGCTTCAGCATTCGCTGCCGTACCGGTGGCTGCGGCGCCGCCAGCCGGCGCATCGGCCGCCGCATCGCCTACCACGCAGCTGGGCGTAAAGAAGCCGGCCCTCTACACGTACGAACAAGTGCTCGCCTATGCGACCGGTAACCCTTCTGAAGCGTTCGGCGCACCTTACAAAATATTTGACGAAGGGAATGCCGGTGGGCGCGTGATTGCGCGCTTGCCTGGTCCGCCGTTTCAATTCATCGACCGCATCACCGCGATTGATTGCGAGCCGTGGAAGATCGTCGCGGGCGGCAGCGTGGAGGCGCAATACGACGTGCCGCTTGACGCCTGGTATTTCGCCGATAACCGGCAGGGCGACATGCCGTTCGCGGTGTTGCTCGAAATCGCGCTGCAGCCGTGCGGCTGGCTCGCCGCCTACATGGGATCGGCGCTCACCAGCGACACCGACATATCGTTTCGCAATCTCGGTGGCACCGCCACGCAAGTTGCGCCAGTGTGGTCCGATGTGGGCACCCTGACGATACGGGTGAAGCTTACCAAGGCATCGAGCTCGGCGGGCATGATCATTCAGTTCTTCGACTATGAAGTGCTGGCGGGTGAGGTGTCGCTCTACAAGGGCGATACCTACTACGGTTTTTTCCCCAAGAGTGCGCTGGAGAAACAGGAGGGCCTGAAGGATGCCAAGCGCTATCAGCCCGGCGCGCAGGCGTTGGCGCGCGCGCGCTGCTTGCCATTTCCTTCTGATGCGCCGCTGCCAGCCGGGCGCTTGCGTTTGCTCGACGAGATTGCGGCGTGGATTCCGGATGGCGGGCCAGTGTCACTCGGCTTCATCCGCGCCACGCGCCGCGTGATGGCTGACGAATGGTTTTTCAAGGCGCACTTCTATCAAGACCCGGTGGTACCCGGCTCTCTCGGCCTCGAATCGTTCTTGCAGTTGCTCAAGTTCATCGCGATGGAACGCTGGAGAGCCGCTCCTGGAGCGCGTTTCGAGGCAGTGGCCTGTGGCGAGCGGCATGAATGGACGTATCGTGGGCAGGTGATCCCGGCCGATCACGAAGTCACTGTCGAAGCGGTGGTCACGGCGGTGGACGATGCGCAGCATCTGTTGCGCGCCGATGGCTTCCTGATCGTGGATGGCCGCGTGATTTACGCGATGAAAAATTTCACCGTGCGCCACGTGCTGGCGCATTGAGCGAACGCTGCGCGCTTCAGTCAACCCACATTTTCAAACGCAACACATGCCACTTCGATACCAGCGCGTCCATCTCACTGCCATGGGCTACGAGCTTGGCCCGCAGATCGTCACCTCGGCCGAAATTGAGGCACGTCTGGCGCCGGTGTATCAGCATCTGCACTTGCAGGCGGGCCAGTTAGAGGCCTGGACCGGCATCGTCGAGCGCCGCTGGTGGGAAGCGGGCGCACGCTTGTCCGACGGCGCGATCAGCGCGGCACGCAAGGCGCTGGCCAAAAGCCGCGTGCAGCCATCCGATATCGGGGTGCTGATCTACGCGGGCGTGTGCCGCGAAAGTTTCGAGCCGGCCACTGCGTGTGCTGTGGCCGATGCGCTCGGTGTGCGCGGCAACGCGTCGGTGTATGACGTGAGCAACGCCTGCCTCGGCGTACTCAATGGCATGCTCGATGTTGCCAACCGGATTGAGCTCGGGCAAATTCGCGCCGGCCTGGTGGTGTCGTGCGAGTCGGCGCGCGAGATCAACGAGATCGTGATGGCGAAGTTGCTCGGCGCATCAGGCGCATCAGGTGCGTCGGGCGCGCAAATGGGTATGGACACTTTCGCCGAAGCGCTTGCCACCTTCACTGGCGGGTCGGGCGCGGTGGCGATGTTGCTGACCGATGGTTCATTCGACGGTGAAGCGGGCGCGCGCGTGTGTGGTGCGGTATCGAATGTGGCGCCCGAACATCATCGCTTGTG
>JANNCZ010000718.1:0-8131 GCA_031387185.1 Burkholderiales bacterium | reverse complement strand
GAACGCCGCGACAACGACGCACGCAATCATCAGGATCGGCGCGATGCCGACGCCGACATGCGGCGCGGACGCGGTACCAATGCGCGCGGCAGCTACAACGGTCGTGGTCCGGATGGCCGTGGCCCGCCCGGACAACTGAAGAAGGAAGAGTGGCGTGATGGACAGCGCGGCGACGGTCCGAACCACGCCTACTACCGGGGCGACCGCCTGCCGATGGAGTATCGCCACTACACCTATGTCGTGGACAACTGGCGCAGTCATCAGTTGAGTGCTCCGCCGCGCGGTTACCACTGGGTGCAGACCGGTGGCGACTTCGTGTTGATCGCCATTGCCAGCGGCATCATTGTGCAACTGATCCTGGGCAATTGACGATGTAACCAAACGCAACTATGCGCGATGGCGCACCGATTGCGCACAGGGCACCCCGTATAAATACCAGCTTCACCCATGAATCGACCAGGAGATAGTCATGTTGAAAAGAATCATTCTCGCTGCCGCCGTTGCAGGAGCAATCGGCAGTGTTGCCATCCCGGCAAGCGCCCAGATCATCGTGCGCATCGCACCGCCGCCACCCCGTGCAGAAAGCGTTCCCGCGCCGCGCCGTGGCAGCATCTGGGTACCCGGACACTGGGACTGGCGCAACCGCCAGCATGTGTGGGTGGGCGGCGCCTGGGTGCGCGAACGCCGCGGCTTCAGCTACAACCAGCCGCAATGGGTGGAGCGCAACGGCCGCTGGCAGATGACGCGCGGCAACTGGCGCCGTGGTGACCGTGACGGCGATGGCATCCCCAACCGCATGGATCGCGACCGCGACGGCGATGGCGTGCGCAATAGCCAGGATCGCGCACCAGACAACCCGCGTCGCTATTGACCAGTTTTGACCGGTTGTGACCGCGCGGTGCGCCGGCTACCAAGAATGTCGCTTGTCGTTGATTGCTGCTGCTGGTTGCTATTGCGGGATGCGTGGCGTAACCTACCCTGGATGAGTGCATCAGCACATCCCGATGGTCATGCCCGCGCGACGCGGTGTCGGTTTTCGCGTGCCGCGAATGTGTGGCTCGCCAACTGCACCGCGGCTGGCGTACTGGGTTTGGCAGTGGTATGCGAGGTTGGCGCGCAGGAAGGCGCTGCCGGTGCCGCAGCTACGGTGCCCAAGGCAGACACGCCGGTAACGACAGACGCACAAGCGCGGCCCGACACGTCAACACTGATCGACTCACGCAAAAGCCATGCGATTCCGGCGCTTGAAATTGCCGGTTTCGACTTTCTGCTGAACCGCATCAATCGCCGCAACAGTGACGACTACAACGTCACGATGTCGAGCATCAGGCGCAACTTGCGTGGCGGCTGGGTGGTCGACAACGACCCCTACAAGGTCAATCAGCTGGGGCATCCTTATCAGGGATCGATGTATCACGGCTTTGCGCGATCGGCAGGCCTTTCCTACTGGGAATCGGCCGGCTATACGTTTGCGGGCAGTCTGGCCTGGGAAATCGCCGGCGAAAAAACACCGCCTTCCAAAAACGACCAGGTTAATACCGGCATCGGCGGCAGCTTTCTGGGGGAGGCCTTGTTCCGCATGTCGAATCTGGTGCTTGAGCAGGGCCGCCTGCCGCGTTTCTGGGGTGAATTGGCGGCGGCGGTGATCTCCCCTTCCACCGGCTTCAACCGGATGGCTTTTGGCGACCGCTTCACGCCGGTTTTCGCCAGCCGCGACCCGGCCCACTACAGCCGTCTCCAAATCGGCTTTGCCGGCACTGCGCAAACCAGGGCGGGCACCTCGACCACCAAGCTCAAGCGCGACGAAGCACTGGCAGACTTTTCGATGGAGTACGGGTTGCCCGGCAAGCGCGACTACAGCTATACGCGCCCGTTCGACTACTTCGCGTTTCAGGCCACAGCAACGACCGCCAACGGGTTCGAGAATCTCACCACGCGCGGCCTGCTGATAGGCCGGGAGTACGAGGCCGGTCCCAATTACCGCGGTGTCTTCGGGTTGTACGGCAGCTATGACTACTTTGCGCCGCAACTATTTCGTGTCTCGAGCACCGCACTGTCGGTAGGCACCACTGGCCAGGCATGGCTATCGAAATCGATTGCGCTGCAAGGGACCGCTCTTGCGGGGGTAGGCTACACGGCGGTCGGTACTACCAAGAGCGTGCCCGGTGCGCGCGATTACAACTATGGCACTTCGCCGCAGGCACTGTTGGCGCTGCGCCTGATCTTTGGCAGCACGGCCGCGATTGACCTGACCGCACGCGACTACTTCGTACCCAAATCCACCGATCAACGGGGACGCGCCAATGTGGCTCGCCTGGAAGCCGCTGTCACATGGCGTGTCCGTGACCGGCATGGCGTCACGATCCGCTACCTGGGAACGCGCCGCGATGCGTCGTTTCCCGACCTCGGCGATGTCACGCAGGTCAGGGGAACCATCGGTATTTTCTACACCCTGCTCGGCCAGGACCGCTTCGGCGCCGTCGATTGGCGCTGATGCCGCGTCGATAGTATCGTCCGACGACGGACTGGTTCCGGCTTGCACGACTGCGAGCCTCGATCGGCCTGTTCAAGGCGTTCGGCGGCGGCTGGCGCAGCGATGCAGCACTGCTGCCGGGACGCACCGGCTGGAAACGGGCCAACGCTAGCGTCGGCGATACCGTCCGGCGCACTGCATGTTCGGTGCCGCACAGACCGGCAGATCGATGCTCGCTATGCTGAAATTCCATCCACTGGAGACACACCATGTTCAAACGAATCCTCGCAACACTGCTTGCAGGCCTTTTTTTTGCCGGATTGATGGGCACGATTTCCGGCTGCAACACCCTGGAAGGCGCAGGCAAGGACATCGAGCAAGGCGGTCGTGCCATCAAGGATGAGGCCCGCGAAAGACGCTAGAACCTGCTCGCACCAACGCATTCTGGCCAGTGCCCATTCTGGCTAGTGCCAGGGCCGGTGCCTGGTGAGGCGCGCGTACCGGTTTCCAACTGCGTCAGGGGGGCCACACGCCGGTTCGCCCCTGGCACGCACCTGCCCCGCATTCAACCTATTCCCAAGGAAATCATCATGAATACTTGTTCCACCCCAGTTATCCGCAGCCTGCTGCTCGCCTGTACTGCAGCAGTCCTGGCCGCCGCATGTAGCAAAAGTCCGGAACCGTCACTCACTGTCACGCCGGTGGCGACCACCACGATCGGGACCGAGCTGGACGACAGCGTCGTCACCACGCGGGTGAAATCAGTTCTGCTGGGAGACCCGGACATCAAAAGTTTCGAGATCAAGGTCGAAACCCGCAAGGGCACGGTGCAACTGAGCGGCTTTGTCGACACGCAGATCCGCATCGACAGCGCCATTGCACTGGTACGCAAAGTCGAAGGGGTCAAGGGCATTGAGAACGGCATGAGCCTGAAAGATGGCAAGGCTACCGTCGGCAATACGGTTGATGACGGCATCGTCACCACCAAGATCAAATCCGCATTGCTGACTGATCCATCGGTCAAGAGCTTCGACATTGCAGTGGTCACACGCAAAGGTGAAGTCCAGTTGAGCGGCTTCGTGGATAGTCAAAAGCAGATCGACCATGCCGTCACACTGGTGCGCGCGGTGGACGGCGTGCAAAGCGTCACCAACGAGATGAGCGTCAAGAAATAGTTAATTCTGCCGCGCAAATAGCAACGTGCCGGCCCAATCCAGACTGGGCCGGCACGTTGGCACTGCGTTACCGCGACGTTTACTTCTTCACTTCGTGGCCGATCACGCCGCCAGCGACCGCACCGGCTGCCGTACACAACACACCGCCGCAGAGCAGAGCGCCGGCTACGCCGCCAACGCCCGCGCCAATTGCGGTGTTTTGCTCACGCGCAGTCATGCCGCTGCAACCGCCCAAGCCGAGCAACATCGCTACGGCAACCGCACTGATGACACTTTTCTGAATCGTTTTCATGGCATTACCTCTTTGAGAGACTACTGTGGTGAAAAAATGCGTTCAGATGCCGTAAGGATTACGACTGACCGAAACGCCGGCTGGTGCCGTCCTACTTGGCGTGTTCTACGTCTTTCATGCGTTTCTGCCATTCGGCCAATTGCTTCTCGGTGATGTCCTTGGACAGGCCGTAGGTCTCTTGAATCTTCCCGGCAAGAACGTCGCGCTTGCCGGCGATCACGTCAAGCTGGTCGTCCGTGAGCTTGCCCCACTGTGCTTTGACGTTGCCCTTGAATTGCTTCCAGTTACCTTCAATGCGGTCCCAGTTCATGTGGTTTTCCTTCATTTGGTTGTTTGGTACCGGAGGGTGCTCCGGCACTATTGCGATGCCACAGGCGCAAAAGCTTTGATCTGCGGCCAGACATCATTGGGAGGTTCACTTGCATCTCCATCAATGAATCGATTGTGGTCTGGTGATGCAGCGGTGTCGGTTCGCTGGCGTACGCAATGCAAAAAATGTTTTACGGCGCATATTTGCGGCACGCGTAACGCACGCCTTGACGCAACGTCAATGGAACAAGATCAGTGCGCGCCCTCGCGCCCAAAATCGATGAAACCGCGTTCGATGTCAATGTGCAGCAGCTTCACCTTCACGCGGTCGCCCACATCGAGTCCCTTGGCACCGTTGGCCAGCTTGCCTTCGGCCACCGGATGCGCGATGCGCACCCAGGTGCCCTTGTCCGACGCGCCGGTGACGATGGCCTCGAAATGCTCGCCCAGGTGCGCTGCCAGCAGCATCGCCGCAGCGGACTTGCGCACCAGGCGCTCGACCTTGGCGGCGTTGTCTTCCTGCGCGGTGCAATGCAGCGCCAGTTGCTGCAGTTCGTCGATGCTGTAGGGCACCGGCGCTGCGGCCAGCGCCGCCTTGATCAGGCGCTGTGTCACCAGGTCGGGAAAGCGCCGGTTTGGCGCAGTCGAGTGGCTGTAGTCATGCACCGAGAGGCCGAAGTGGCCCTCTGCCGTCTGGCCCGGCAGGTCGATGGCGTACTCGCCGCGCCCGAGCAGCTTGACCACCGAGAGCGACAAATCCGGGAAGCGGTCCGGATCGGCATCACGTTGCGCGGTCAGGAACGCTTCAAGCGCTTTGGCATCCGCCTTGGCCGGCAGGCGCCCGCCGCGTGCTGCGGCGAGTTCACGGATACGCTCCCAGCGCTCGGGCGAACGCAATACCCGCCGCATCGAGGGAAAATGCCGCGCATCGAGGAAGCGCGCGGCCACGCCGTTGGCGGCCACCATGAATTCCTCGATCAATTCCTTGGCGCGATTGGGCGGGTCGGTTTGCAGATCGGCCAGCTCATCGCCCTTGAACACCGGGCGCGCCTCGGGCGTCTGCAGGCTCAGCGCGCCGCGTGCGTGGCGCAGGGCACGCATCGATTGCGCAATGCGGTCTTGCGTGCGCAACTGCGCTTCGAGTCCGGGCACGGCCGGCAGCACCGCCTGCAAATGTGCTGGCATGGCACCGCCATCGAGCCAATCGGCCAGCGCGTTGTAGGCCAGCTTGGCGTGATTCTTCACCAGCGCGCGATAGATTGCCGATTGGCGCACCGCGCCATCATTGCCCATGGTCATGTCGATCACGATCGCAAGCCGGTCCTGACCCTCATTGAGCGAAGTGAGGTCAGTGGACAATTGTTCGGGCAGCATCGGGAAAATGCGCGCGGCAGTATAGACCGAGGTGGTGTTGGCGCCGGCGTGGGCGTCGATCGCGCCACCGTGCTTGACCAGTGCATCGACGTCGGCCACTGCCACCAGGATGGTGGGCGCACCCGATGGCGCAACCCCCGCCACCGAAAGCTGGTCGAGGTCGCGCGAGTCGTCGTTGTCGATCGACACCCAGGGCAGATTGCGCAGATCACGTATGCCCTCGTCCGTTCCCTGTGCCGTATGGCCGGTGGCCGCACCCGCCTGCGCCAGCGCGTTGAGTTCGGCAATCACGGCTGGCGCGAATTCGGGTAGCAGGCCGCGCGCCTGCATCGCATTGCGCGCAATCGCGGCGAGCCTGCCGCGGGCCGGGGAAGGTCGCTGGGAAGGGGGCTGATCCATCAATCGATGGTACGCCAGCGGCGGTGTGTCCGATGCGCGCCAGCGCACAGACCATGCAGCAAACGGTAAAGACAATGATGGCAACCTTCACAGGGAGTTGCCTTCACAAGGAGTTGTCATGGAAGCCATCACCAAAACAACCATCCTGACCTTCACGGTCGTCGCCACCATCCTGCTGCTGGGCACCTTTGGCGGCGCGCTGCCGGCGGCGGCCCCGATGAGCGGCGGCATGATGGGCAGCGCAACCGGCCAGATGTGGATTCTTCCCCTGCTATTGGTCATGACGCTGGGCGCCGCGCTCGTCGCGCTGTTCTGTGAAGAGGAGTAAGGCTGCGTGCCGATCGTGCTGGCCGCGCCGGCAGGCTGCGGCAATAGTTGCCAGACCGCAGCGTCAATCGAGGCACTCAACCGCAGTTGCTACTGCCTGAGCCTGGATGACGCGGCGCTGCGCCGCGGACTTGAAGCCGATCTGGGCCGGCGCGGCTTGTCGCGTGACATGGTCGAGACGCATCCGCATTTGTTTGCATCGGTGCCGCTGTTCGTTTCACGCGCGCATGTTGAACAGATGGCGCGCGTGATCGCAGCTCTCGAAGTGGTCGTCGCCAGCGCGCATTTCCACAGCGCAGCACTGGCATGGGCACCCGGCATTGCGCGCCACGATCCCGGTTCGCCCGGTGGTCTGCTGGGAGTGGACTTCCACCTGTCGGCTGCCGCGCCGCAACTGATCGAGATCAATACCAATCCAGGAGGTGCGCTCCTCAACGCGGTGTTGGGGCGCGCGCACCGGTCCTGTTGCGCCGGCGTGGCCGGGCTCGCGCTGGCGCCGATGGAAGGCGAGGTCATCGAGGACGCATTGTTCGAGGTATTCATGACCGAGTGGCGCTTGCAGCGCAAGGACGTTCCATTGTTGTCAGTGGCAATCGTTGACGAAACACCCCGCCAGCAGTATCTGTACCCCGAGTTTCTGCTCTACCGGCAACTGTTCGGCCGTCACGGCATCGAGGTGACGATTTGCGATCGTCGCGATCTGGTGCGCAAGGACGCGCGCTTGTGGCATGGCAGTCAGGCCATCGGCTTCGTCTACAACCGGCTGACCGATTTCGCCCTCGAGCAGCCCGAGCATGCGGCGCTCAAGCTTGCGTATCTGGCCGGCGAAGTGGTGGTGAGCCCGCATCCGCGTGCGCATGCGCTGTATGCCGACAAGCGCAACCTTTCCCTGCTGTGCGATCCGGCGTTTCTGCGCGAGACAGGCGTTGCCGGTGATGTGATTGCCACACTGCTGAGCGCAATCCCGCGCACCGTCATCATGACGCCGCAGAACCGTGACGCACTGTGGGAAAAGCGCCGCACACTCTTCTTCAAACCGGCCGCCGGTTATGGCAGCAAGGCTGCCTATCGCGGCGACAAACTCACCAAACGCGTGTGGGAGGAAATGGCCCAGGGCACCTACGTCGCGCAGGCGCTGGTCGCCCCCGGCGAGCGGCACGTGGCCGGCACACAGACGCCGCTGGCACTCAAAGCCGATGTTCGCAACTATGCCTACGCCGGGTCGGTCAAGCTGGTTGCCGCGCGCCTGTATCAGGGGCAGACCACCAACTTCCGCACGCCCGGTGGCGGGTTTGCACCGGTTTTTACCGAACCGCCGTAAAAACGCCGAATCGTTCGCAACGGGTTTCGCGCTGTTGCAGGACCTCGCAGCGTTCGCCAGCGCACGGACGAGCGGGCCAACCGGCGCGCACCGTGCCATAGCTGGCTGACACCTCGCTGCCATGGCGACCCGGTTTGATCGAGCCTTCATTTGACGTGGGTCAATACTGCAACGCGGTGCTCGCGTAGTGTGAACTGTCTGCACCCTCAACCGTACCAGGAGTCCCGCATGAAACGCGCTCATTGTCTTGCTTTCGCCCTTGCCTTGTCCACCATCGGCCTATCGGCTTATGCCGCCACGGACGATGAGCACAAAGGCCATCACCCGGCCGGTGCGGCGTCTGGCCCCGCTGCCAAGGCGGCGCCCACAAAGCCCAACGTGGACATGATGCGCATGGATACCCAGATGAAGTCCATGCGCGAGATGCACGACAAGATGATGGCTGCCAAAACCCCCGATGA
>JANNCZ010000716.1:0-3214 GCA_031387185.1 Burkholderiales bacterium | reverse complement strand
CGATCGGTGCCACTGTGGCTGCGGGGTTGCTCCTCGTGGGATTTATTTCGAACTACGTGCAGGACGTGCGTCTCGCAAGCGTCGCCAGAATCCCGGCGTGGTACCTGCCGCTTCGACTCCGGTTAACGGTTGTTGCCTGCGTCTGCATAGCAGCGGCGGGATACACGGATTTCGTGCGCTAAATTTTCCGCATTTACGGATGCCATTGGGGGCCTAGGTGTTGTTCGACGATTGAAGGTTGACAGCAGACAGCCTGAAACTCGCGCCTTAGGCTCCTTCGTAGGAGAACAACTACGCGCAACGGCGGCGCTGTCCGATACCCACGCCGACGCGCGCCTCTCACACTGTTCTTGCCAGTGCTTTGAGCGCCCCGCCGTCTGTGCGCTCATGCAGCGTGCTAACGAACGGTACTGCGCCCGCTCGTAACTTCGACTAAAGGACGTGCTTATGCCATTCGTTCAAATGCCCAATCCGATGGCGGCGCGGTGCTCGTTTCTGGGCCGCTCAGGCTTGGTGCTCTCTGGCGCGGCGGTGGCATTGCTTGCCGACAACGTGGCACTCGCTACGAAGTCCAGCGGTGACCACGCTAAAGACGTGCAGATTCTCAACATCGCACTGGGTGTCGAGTTGGAAGCGATTACGGCTCGTGCGGTGCGTTGCCAGTTGTAAGGCGCTGACATAGCAAATCGAGATATACCGTGGCCGCCTTTTTTGCACAGCAAATAACGCAACGTCGGTGGGCATGTAGGAGAAATCATGAATCGCAACACCCGAAAACTGCACGATCTGGGGCAGCGTTTGAGGCTCGACAACATCATGCGCGATCTGCTCGATAGCGGCACCCTCGCTCGCTACGTCGCAGACCTGTCGGTGACCGGATTGACTTCGAATCCGACCATCTTTGCGCGCGCGATCAGTAGCGGCAACGCCTATGATGAAGCGATCCGGAGGCTTGCCGCTGCTGGTGCGCGGCCACAGCGGCTGCTCTGGGCCAGCACTGGCAGCAAAGATCCTGCGGCGCGTGACACCCTTTACGTCGAGGCCCTCGCCGCCTCGGACACCATCAACACCATTCCTGAAAAGACGCTACTGGCTTTCGCCGACCACGGTAAGGTGGGCGCAACCATGCCCGCCGGCGGTGGCTATGCCGACGCCGTGCTTGAGGGGTGCCCTCGTGAGGGGGGCGACGATGAAGCGCTGGCCACGCGCTTGCAACGCGAAGCCGTTGACGCGTTCAGCGCTTGGTGGCGCGAGCTGATGGCGCGCATCAGAGAAAAGTCGTCACACCCGGCAACGGCGACGGCGACGGCGAGATCGGCGTGAACAATGGCGCAACACAGCCCGCCGACGCACTACGCGATCGTTTCCAACTTGAGGCGATCTTGGGCAACAACTCTACGTTGAAACTACCATTTAATGAGGGCTATAGGCCGTTTTATGCATAAAATCGGTTTATGGCGTGAATCGCTGGGTAGCCCGTGCTTAGCGGACGTTTCAGTGTGAAGTTGTTACCGGTTTTAAGTGACTTCGCAGACCTAAAACGCGACCTTGCGAAGGCATGAGCGTGATCGCACGATCCGACGATGAAATGCTGGATCGTTTGCAGCATGCAGCGTTCGACTATTTCCTGCGCAACGCGAACCCGGACAACGGCCTGATCGCCGACACCACGCGCCACGGCTCGCCGTCGAGCATCGCGGTGGTTGGGTTCGCGCTCTCGGCTTACGTGGTTGGCGTCGAGCGCGGCTGGATTGAGCGCGCCGACGCCGTGCAGCGCTGCCTCAACGCGTTGCGCTTTTTCTGGCGCAGCGACCAGAGCGGTAAGCCGGAGGCGAGCGGCCACCGGGGCTTCTATTTTCATTTTCTCGACATCGACAGCGGGCAGCGAATGTGGCAGTCAGAACTGTCGTTAATCGACAGCGCTTTGCTGGTTGCCGGGATGCTGACTACCGCCGCCTATTTCAATGAGAATACGACCGCCGAGATAGAACTGCGCGAACTGGCCGATGCGTTGTATCGTCGCATCGACTGGCGCTGGGCGCAGCACGACGGGGTGAACGTGAAGCACGGCTGGAAGCCCGAATGCGGATTCCTGAACTACGGCTGGGAGGGCTACAGCGAGGCGCTGCTGCTCTACGCGCTCGGACTCGGCCCGCCAACCCATGCGTTGACCATCGAGAGCTTCGAGGCCTGGACTGTGACCTACCAATGGGAGAGTCTGTACGGATATGATTTTCTCTATGCGGGGCCGCTGTTCGTTCACCAGTTCTCGCATGCGTGGATCGACTTTCGCGGCATCCGGGATCGCTTCATGCGTGAGAAGGGCTGCGACTATTTCGAGAATAGCCGCCGCGCGACCTATGTGCAGCGCGAATACGCGCTACGTAACCCGCACAGTTTCATCGGCTACGGTGAAGACTGCTGGGGTCTGTCGGCAGGCGACGGGCCCAGCGTTGCGCCGCAGACGGTGGCGGGGCGACATCAGGCGTTTTACGGCTATGCCGCACGCGGCGTGCCGTACGGCCCGGACGACGGCACCCTTGCCGGTTCGGCCACACTTGCATCGCTCGTATTTGCGCCCGAGATTGTGCTGCCGACGGTGCGAAGGCTGTACGAACGCAAGCAGCAAGAGCAGGGCCGGTTGCTGCGTGCCAGCGGCTTCAATGCCACGGTCAACGCGCCCGAATCCGAACCCGATGGCTGGATCGCCAACGGCGAGTTCGGTCTCGATCAGGGCATCATCGTGCTGATGCTTGAAAACTATCGCTCCGGACTGTTGTGGCGGTTGGGCCGAACCTGCCCCTACATTCAACGCGGCCTGCGTCGCGCCGGGTTTACCGGCGGCTGGCTGTAGGGCCGAACAATGCATCCGCATCAGCCCTCAGACTCCCGCAATATTGAGCACTCGCATGAGCGAGAACTCCTCTGCAATGTGCGTCCGCCCGAGTGGCAGAATCCGACGCCCTCGGGGGCCTATCACCTGTTGGTCATCGGCGCCGGGCCAGCCGGTCTGGTCGCCGCTCGCGCCGCCGCCGCGCTGGGCGCGAAGGTCGCGTTGATTGAGCGTTACCGGCTCGGAGGTGACTGTCTGAACAACGGCTGTGTGCCCTCGAAAACGCTGATCCGCACGGCGCGGGCTTACGCCGACATGCGCAACGCGGTCCACTTCGGCGCAACGCCAGCGGACGCCGTGCCGGTCGATTTTCCGGCGGCG
>JANNCZ010000709.1:0-4937 GCA_031387185.1 Burkholderiales bacterium | reverse complement strand
CGTTACTTAAAAACCGCCGTTGAGGCTGATCTCATCCGGAAAATGGTTTTCCTGGTTGGCCCGCGCCAGGTTGGCAAAACCACCCTCGCCAAGGCGCTCATGGCGGACCACGCGCGCGCGCAATACCTCAATTGGGACGTGGCTGATGACCGGCGCATCATCCTTGGTCAGACCTGGAGCCCGCGTTCGACGCTGCTGATACTGGATGAAGTGCACAAAATGCGCGCTTGGAAGCAGCACCTCAAGGGTGCCTGGGATGGCCGCAGCGAGGGCCAGTCAATCCTTATCACCGGCAGCGCGCGTATGGACACGTTCCGCCAGAGCGGTGCGTCGCTTGCGGGGCGTTACTTTTGCCTGCGCATGCATCCGGTGTCTGTACGCGAGTGGTGCGCCGCGTCCGCCGCGAAGCCGGATGCCGCCCTTGACCGCCTGATCGAACGCGGCGGGTTTCCGGAACCCTTTCTTGCACCCGAATCAAGCGACGCTGACCGCTGGCGCCGACAATACCTGGACGATCTTGTGCGCGAGGATGTGGCCGAGTTTTCGCGCATCGGCGAGATGCGTGCCATGCGTTTGTTTGTCGACCTGCTGCGCGAGCGTGTAGGGTCCCCCTTGTCGTTGGCTTCCATCGCCCGCGATGTGCAGGTGTCGCCGGCAACCGTCGCCAAATATCTGGACATCCTGGAAGCGCTGTACGTTGTCTTTACGGTGCGGCCCTACTATCATCGCAATATCGCCCGCGCGATTCTCAAGTCGCCCAAAGTGTATTTTTTTGACACCGGGCTGGTCAAGGGTGATGCGGGTGCGCGCCTGGAAAATGCCTGTGCGGCGATGCTGCTGAAACATGTCCATTATCTGCAGGATGTCGAGGGTCAGGCGGTGTCGTTGCATTACATCCGCGACAAGGAGGGCTTTGAGATCGATCTGGTGGTGTGCCGCGACAACCAGCCGGTGTTGCTGGCCGAGTGCAAACACGCCGATGCGGCGGTGTCACGCATGCTGATCAATCTTGCGGCACGGTTTCCGCAAGCCGAAGCCTTGCAGGTGGTGCGCGAGCTGCGCCAGGAGGAACAGCGCGGGGCGGTATCAGTCGTGCGCGCGGGCGATTGGCTCGCCACCCTTGCGGCGTGAGCGCTGCAGCGAATTGGGGCAGTAATGTGAGGTTGATTTTTCTGAATCGCTATTTCCATCCTGACCACTCGGCCACCAGCCAGATGCTGTCTGATCTGGCTTTTTTTTTGGCCGGTGCCGGTCATGCGGTCAGTGTGATTACCAGTGGCCAGCAATACGACGATGCTGCCGCGTGTTTGCCTGCCTGTGAGGTCACCCTGGGCGTGCAGGTGCATCGCGTGCGCACCACCCGGTTTGGGCGTGCCAATCTGCTGGGCCGTGCGGCAGATTACGCCAGCTTTTACCTGACCGCCGGCTGGCGCTTGTGGCGGCTTGCGCGGGCCGGCGACGTGATCGTGGCAAAGACCGACCCGCCTTTGATCATGCTGGTCGCTGCGGCCGTGGCGCGCGCGCGCGGTGCGCGGCTGGTCAACTGGATGCAGGATGTGTTTCCCGAGGCGGCCGAGGCCTTGGGAGTGCGCGCAGTTGCGGGGCCACAGGCGCGGGTGCTGCGCGCGTTGCGCAACCGCGCGTTGCACTACGCCGAGATGAACGTGGCGCTCGGGGAGAGCATGGCGGCAGTGCTGGCGCAGCAGGGCGTGGCGGCGCAGCGTATTTGCGTGATTCCCAACTGGGCTGATAAAGACGCCATCGTGCCGCTGGTGGCCAGCGGCAATCCCTTGCGGCAGGCGTGGGGCCTGGCGGGCAAGCTGGCGGTGTGCTACTCGGGCAACCTGGGCCGCGCGCATGAGTTTGATACCATTCTTGAGGCGGCGGCGCAGTTGGCGGCGACGGCAGCGACAGCGGCGGACATTCGCTTTGTTTTTATCGGTGCAGGGGCGCAACGCCGCCGGGTTGAAGCCGAAGTTGCGCGCCGTTCATTGGCCAACGTGCAGTTCCGGCCTTATCAAGCGCGCGAAGACCTGTCACTCAGTCTTGGGGTGGGCGATATCCATCTGGTGTCACAACGCCCGGAGGTCGAGGGCTTTGTGTTCCCGAGCAAGCTCTATGGCATTCTCGCCGCTGGCCGGCCGCTGGTGTTCATTGGCGCGCCCGATGGCGAGATCGGCCGCCTGGTGGAGGGTGAAGGCATCGGTGTGGCAGTGCGCCAGGGCGATGCGGCGGGCCTGGCGGGGCAATTGCTGCGCCTGGCGGGTGACGCCGCGCAGCGCGAGGCGATGGGGCAGCGCGCACGTGCGCTGCTGTGTACGCGCTATGACAAATCTATCGCGTTCAAGGCCTGGCAGGATCTTCTGGCGCGTCTCTGACCCGGTCCTGGGCGAGGAAGGCGACGGCCAGCAGCGCGGTGAACAACAGTGCCACAGCAGGTATCTGAAACGCAAACTCGACCGATGCATGAATCATTGACGACAGCATGCCGATGAATGCGCCGAGCGCCAGACCGCGCCGCACCACATGTTTCGAACTACGCAATGTGCGTAACACCGCCAGGTAGGCGAGCAGGATCAACGCAAACAACAAGGAGGCGCCGAGGATGCCGCTTTCGACAAAAAACTGGATGAAGTCGTTGTGCGCGTGGTTGAGTGTGGTGGCGTAACGCGGCGGCTTGTGCTGGGGGTACATGGATTCAAACGAACCTGCGCCGGTGCCAAACAGCGGAAACGCCCTGGCGCTGACCAATGCAGAAATGCCCTGATCGGTACGGTCCTCGACGGATTCTTCTTGCAGGCCTTCAGTGCGTTTGATTTCTGCGGTCAAGGCCGTGCCTTGTACCCGTTTGAGCACCTGCTCGACACCGATCCACGAGCCGATCACCGCCACATCCAGAATGATCATGCTGCCCAAAAAAAGCAGCAGAGTTTTCCACCCGGCATGCATATACACCAGCGCAACAAAACCGCCGGCGATCAGCGCAGTAAAGAAGGCGGCATTGCCCATGCGCGAGCGCGTCAGGATCAGTGCAATCACCATCACGATCAGCATCAGGCGCATGCGTGCCTTGGCACTGAGCAGCACGCCAAGAACCCAGCGCAGGCGCTGACTACCGGTGGTCAACTGCACCGGCGCAAAGTCTGCGACGATCAGCCCCACACCACAGGCCAGACAGATCTCGATATAAGTGCCGAAATGATTGCGGTTCATGAAGGGGCCCTTGGCCATCTCGTGCACCACCTCCTCATGAAACAACAAATAACTTGCACCGGTGAAATAGGCGTACAAGGCGAACACCGAATAGAGGATGCCGCTCGTCACCATCATCAAGACAAAGTGCTTGAGCCGGCTGGTGCGTGTGATAACCAGCAGCAGCAAGCCAAAGTAGCCCGTCAGTGCCAAACTGAGCAGGAGGTGACGCTGCGTTGCGCTGGCGTCTATCGAGAGTGTGACGCCCTGCAGCGCGCTGGCAGCATCAGTGCTGCCGTAAAGGTTTTGGGTGGCCTGTGCGGCCGCCGCTCCCGGAGACAAGATGGCAAGCCACGCTGCGGGCAGGGGGGTGATTTGCAGCATCAGCAGCGCGGCCCAGAGCGCCAACAGGCCGAGTGCGGTGCGACCGCGGTAGAACGGCGTGCGCACCGTGCAGTGGCCGGCCGCCCAGCCGAGCGCCCAGATTGCGCCGAACACGGCGACCCACATCACGATGACCGCCACGGCCCACACGCGGTTGCTGCCAAACGGCAGCGGCGCCCAAAACAGCAAGCCCACCAGGCCCCAATAGACGACACGCTCCCAGAGCGTTGCCGGGTCTGCTTCTCGGGGGTTCGCAGTCCTCATTTCGCTGCCTTGCGCGAGGGCACTGCGGCGGGTGGTGAGGGTGAGGGTGACGCCGCCGGCGCAGTGCCGGCGCCCACTTGCAGCGATGCCCGAGGCGCGGCTGAGCACGCTCCAGCGATAGCCACTTGCAGTTCATCGCAGGGCGGCGCGGCCTGCTTGAGCGAGGTAAGCAATGTTGCAGTTTGACCGGGCCGCCACTCGTGCGCGCGGCGCAGATTACCTCGAATGATCTCGCGCTCCGGCTCACCCAGCGCAGCCCAACTGCGAAAGCCGGCCACAATCAATTGATCCTGAATCGCCAGCTCCCAGGGCCCGTAGTGTGAAGCGAGTGAGAGTGCCCGCCTGAATTCCACATCGTACCGGCCCAAATGCTGTTTGGCGGTGACGATGCCGGCGTGGGCGAACGGCCAGGTGGGGCGCAACGCCGCCGCCTTGAAATAATGCTTGAGGGCGATGTCAAAGTAGGGTGCCATTTTGCTGCGGTCACCGGGAATGCGGGTCAGCCGCAGCAGGTAGGCGTCCGCCATCGCCTGGTGGTACTCGGGGTTGTCCGGGTCCCATTCGAGCGCAATCACCAGACCATCCCGAACCTGGTTCCAGGTGCGGGCATTGATCGGAATGGCGCCATCCATCGCGCGCTTGAGCAGTGCGCGCGCCGCGATCGATTGAAAGCTGGCCCAGCCCCAGTGCGCCGCCTGATTCGCGGCCCATCCACACAACACGAGTAACGCCAGCGCCGCCAACAGCCGCCGCGCGCTGCCCGGTCTCTGCCCAGCGCTCTGCCCTGCCCGCATCAGGTGGCAGCGGCTGGGTTTGCCGTGCCGGCGGACGAACTGTCAGCGGGCAGGTGTGCCGGTGTGTCCAGCGCCTGCGGCAGCAGGTGGCTCAACAGCGCGCGCGGATTACCGTAAGTTAAAGCAGTGGCAGCCGCTTCACCCGCAGCGCCGGCAATGTAAGCACGGGCGGCGCCGAGCATGGGCGGCCGGTTGGCCAAATTATGCGCGTCGGTGGCCACCGCGAAAATATCTCCCCGATCCAGCAGTTCGCGTGCGCGGCGTTGCGCCAGCTCGCCAAAGCTGCCCACCAGCGAGCCCGCA
>JANNCZ010000214.1:0-16106 GCA_031387185.1 Burkholderiales bacterium | reverse complement strand
CGCACGCCGGCGATCTGCTGTTGGTGCTGCGCGCGTGCTGCGCCTTGTTGGACTTTGGCCGCTTCGCGCGCCAGTGAACGCATTTCGAAGACGGTATTGCCGAGCGCGCGGAATTTGTCCCACAGGGTCTGCTCTTCCTTGCGTGGCAGCATCAGGGGCGAGACGCGCTGGTTCCATTGTTTCTGGCAGTCTTGCGCGATCTTCATCGCGTCGGCCAGTGCCGGCCAGGGGCGGTCATCCCCAGGCCGCTGCCGGTCGTCTCCCTGCCGCTGCCGGTTCTGAGCGGCGCCCGCATCGGCAGGGCGTTCCGCCGCGGCGCGCACCCGCGCGGCTTCGACCTGCTCGATCAGCGCACGGCGGCGCGCGCGCTCGCGGCCACGCTCGGCATCGAGCAGTTTGTCAATCGCCTTGACTGCCGCATCCATGCGCACCTGCAGGGCCTTTTGTTCCTTGCGCCCGACGCCGCCCTGGTCGTACCACTGGCGCACCAGCTCGCCCCGTTTGGCGGCCAGTTTGTTCCAGTCAGGGTTCTCTGTACCCAGCGCGGTGGCGAGGGCCTCGATCTCGATGACCTTGGCTTCCTTCACCTTGAGATGCTCATCGCGCTCGGCAGCCTTGACCGCGCGATACAACGTGACGGTCTCGTAGGCCTTGTTGGTCAGGGTGTGGAACTCGTCCCACAGCTTGCGTGGTGCACCGCCGGCTTCGACATCGAGCGCCTTCCACTCGTTTTGCAGGGTCTGCACTTCCGAGCGCAGCATGTCGATGTTGAGCGTGAGCTCGGGCAACTTGCGCGCGCGCTCCATCAGGGTGGCGCGGCGGGTGCGCGCCATGTCGCGCGAGAACCCTTCGAGCTTGAGCACCTCGGACTCAATCGCGTGAAAGCGCGCGCGCAGGGCCGGGGCCAGGTGCTCGGCTTCTCCGCGATGCAGCTTGATCGCGCCGGCCGCTTTGATTGCCGCCTTGGCCTCGCCTGCGGCCAGATGGGCTTCGGTCTCGCTGATGAGTGCCACCAACGCGTCCTGTGCGGCTTTGCTCTCGGCGTGACGCGCATCGCGCTGGGCGTTGCGCGAGTCTTTGGCTGCTGTGCGGGCGGCGTCCTGGGCGTCGCGCTCTGCTGCGCGTTGTGCGGCGTCGGCGCCGCCGGTATGAATGTCGTAAGCATCCTTGGCGCGTACCAGCAGGTCCTGCGGCAGTTGCGCGGCGACGATGTCGGCTTCGAGTGCGGTGCGCGCTTCCGCATCTTGCGGGTCGAGGGTGTTGATGCGCGCGATCAACTCGCGGCAGGTGAGCTCGGCTGCACCGCGCACGAGGGCGCTTTGCACCAGTTGTTCGAGCGCACTCAAGGCTTTGGCGGTGCGCTCCTCAATCACGGCGGGGACCGCGGACGCATCGAGCGCGGCGAAGCGCTCGGCGAGTGCGGCATGCACCAGCGGGTCGGCGACGGTTTGCTGCGCCACCAAGGCAAGGCGAGCAGCGTCGGCTTCGCGCTCGATAGCGATCATCTGGCGTTGCGCATCCTGGCCGGCTTCGAGACGCGTACCAACCTCAGCGCGCAAGGCGGCGAGAGCCGCAAGAGCGTTGGTGGGAGCGGATTCCAGGGGATTGGTCTTGAGCGCATCGGCCTTGATGGCATCGGCCCGCAGCAAGTCAAAGGAGGTGTCGAGTTCGATCAGGCGCGTGAGATCAATGGAGGGCTTGTCCATCAGCGCGCTGAAATCCTGCGTGAGCGTGGCGGCGCGCGCGTCGAGATCGGCCTGGCGGGTGAACGCCGCGATATGCTCGCGCGCGAGGCGCGACAGACGCCGGTCTTTGTCGGCCCAGGTGTGGGCGATGGCTTCCCAAGTGTCGCGCGGAGTGGCTTGGGGGGCGAGTGCTTCGGCGGCGAGCAGACGCAGAGCGGCGCGCTTGCCGGTGAGGGCAATGTCAGTCAAGCGCGCGGCATCGGCACCCTCGATTTCGGCGCGCAGTGCCGCTTCCTTCTCGGCGGGCGTGAGTGCCGGGGCAGCGGATGGAACCGGTACCGGAGCGGAGATGACGGCGTCGTTGCCCAGCAGTTTGCGCAGGATATTCATGATCGGCAGATAGGGGGAATTACGGCGCGCGCTTGGGGAGAGAGTTTGAAGCCGCGCTAGTGGTCAGCTGGTGCTTCAGGCGCGCTTGTGCTCGGGCTTGACTGTGTAGAGATACATGTTGCGATAGCGCGTGGCGACTTCATAGACGCGGTCTGGTTCCCAGCCGCTGATGGGGAAGGAATTGGACACCACGCGGCTGCCCACCTTGAGTTCTCTCCAGAACTTGGGGCGCAGGCGCGTGTTCATTTCCGGCAGCAGATAGAGCGCAACCACGCTGGCCTCGGACATGTCGGCGGTGAACAGATCCTGTTGCACCACTTTGACTTTCTCCGCCATGGTCTCGGCCTTGATGTTGGCCAGCGCGTATTGATACAGGTTGGGTTCGATCTCGAAGCCAACGCCGCGCGCGCCGCGTTGCGCCGCCGCGATCACGATGCGTGCATCACCGCAGCCCAGGTCATAGACCACGTCGCCGACTTTGACTTGCGCCACTTCAAGCATGCGCGCCACCACGCCAAGCGGGGTAGGTTCGTACACCACGTCGGGGCCTTTGCAGGGGACCGGAGCCTGTGCGTGAACGGAGAAGTGCGTGGCCAGCGCAGCGCCGGAGAGCGCGATGGCGGCAGGGAGGAAATCGCGGCGGTTCATGTTGGATGGAGTATGAATGAAGTGGAAGCAATTGTACGTCGCGGTTGCGGTCTGATTGCGGATCACACCAGACAAGCGCGAAGGGGCAAGCGCGGGCCGGCGCGTGCCAACTGTTCACGGTTTACAGCGCGCCTTCGCTCACCAGCCGGCGGATGGTGGTGATTGCGTCAATATCGGCTTCCACATAGGCCTGCTTGACGAATTCATCGTAGTAGGCATCGCGCGGGGCGGCACCCATCACCGCCTTGACATCGTATTCGAAGCGCACAAAAAATTGCTCCGGAGCGGGTTCTTCAATCGTGACCGCGAGGGTGGCGGCGGGTACCTCCGTCGACCCCTCGATGTCGTAGCGCACCTGCACGCCATCGACAAAACGCACGCGGTCACGCACCACCAGCTTGCCAAAGGTGAGGACGCGCGTCAATGTGCAGGCGTCGCGCGCGAGAATCTCGGCGCGGTCGAGATTTTGTACAAACCCGGCGGGCTGCTCGGCACGACGCTTGAGTCCGCGCCACAACTGGTCACGCGTGAGCGGGTCGACCAGCGGATTGAGCGGGTCGTTGATCTGCACCAGATGCTCGAATTTCATGCGCGGCCTGCCTGCACGGTCTGTGCGTCCGTTTGGATGGCACCCGTACCCGTACCCACCGACAACATGCTGATGGCCTCCATCTCGAAGCCATCGTTTTCAATCACCAGCGGTTCACCGGCGCTGGCACCGAGCACATAGAGCAATGGCAAATAATGTTCCGGCGTGGGGATCGACAGTCGCGCGTCGGCACCCTGGCTGGCAAAGTCGACCAGCGCCTGGTCATCACGCGTCTGCAATGCCGTGCGTGCGTAATCATTGAAGCGCCTTGCCCAGTCGTGGCTGCTGTCACGGCTGTTGGCGTGGCGGCGCATCAGGCCGAGGTTGTGGATCACATTGCCGCTGGAAAAAATCAGGACGCCTTCGTCACGCAGGGGTGCGAGGCGCTTGCCGAGGTCGTAGTGAAACTGCGGCGGCTGGGTGCCATTCATCGACAGTTGCACGACCGGAATATCTGCCCCCGGGTAGACGTGCGCCAACACCGACCAGGTGCCGTGATCCAAGCCCCACTCCTGATCCAGTGCCACCGGCATCGGTGCGAGCAAGTCGCGCACGCGCGCCGCCAGCGCCGGGCTGCCGGGGGCCGGGTATTGAAAATCGAACAGTGCCTGCGGAAAGCCGCCGAAATCGTGAATCGTTTGCGGCTGCGCCATCGCGGTGACGGCGGTGCCGCGCGTGAACCAATGCGCCGAAATGCACAGGATCGCCTTGGGGCGCGGATACTCGCGCCCGACGCGCGCCCAGGTCTGTGTGCTGTGGTTGTTGTCGAGAGTGTTCATCGGCGTGCCATGGCCGAGGAACAGTGCGGGCATGCGGGTTTGGCTCATCATGATGTGATCGGGAATTAACAGGGTGAATGTTACGACGGTTGCCGCGCGATGACAGCGGAAATCCAGTTCTCCTCTAGGTCGCCACGCCTACAATCGCGCCATGCCTGCCATCGTCCTCGCCACGCTCAATGCGCGCTACACGCACGCCTCGCTGGGCCTGCGTTATCTGCTGGCGAACATGGGTGATTTCAAGACCGAAACAGAGATCGCCGAATTCACCATCCGCCGTCCGGCGCAGGAGATCGCCGATGAACTGATGGCGCGGTACCCGCGCATCATCGGCTTCGGTGTCTACATCTGGAACGTGCGCCAGACTGAGGCGGTCATTGCGCTGCTCAAAGTTGCGCGGCCAGAAATCACTATCGTGCTCGGCGGCCCCGAAGTGAGCTTCGAGACCCGCCAACAACCCATCGTCCAGCGCGCCGACCATGTCATCACCGGCTGGGGCGACGTCACCTTCCCCAAGCTTTGCCAGCAACTTCTCGATGGCCCACAGCCCCTGATGAAAATCCACGCCGGCGAACAACCCGCGCTCGACACCATCACGCTGCCCTACGCCGAATTCACCGCCGAAGACATTCGCCAGCGCACGCTCTACGTCGAAGCCTCGCGCGGCTGCCCGTTCAAGTGCGAGTTCTGCCTCTCGGCCCTCGACAAGACCGCCTGGCCATTCAATACGCAAAACTTCCTCGCAGAGCTCGACACGCTCTACGCACGCGGCGCACGCCGCTTCAAATTCGTTGACCGCACCTTCAACCTCAATGTCAAAACCAGCCTCGCCATTCTCGATTTCTTTATTCAGAAAATCGAAGCCGCACCAAACGATCCGTGCTTCCTGCACTTCGAACTGGTACCCGACCACCTGCCCGAGGCGCTCAAGGCCGGCATCGCCCGCTTCCCCGCTGGCACCCTGCAATTCGAAATCGGCATCCAGACCTTCGACCCCGAAGTGCAACAACGCATCTCGCGCAAGCAAGACAACCGTAAAGCCGCAGACAACCTCACTTGGCTGCGCACCCATTCGCAAGCGCACCTGCACGTTGATCTCCTCGCCGGCCTGCCGGGCGAAGACCTCGCCAGCTTCGCGCGCGGCTTCGATCAGCTTTACGCCCTGCGTCCCCACGAAATCCAGCTCGGTATCCTCAAGCGCCTGCGCGGCACACCGATCATCCGCCACACCGAAGCCTTCGGCATGCACTACAACGCCGAGCCGCCGTACAACGTGCTCGCCACCTCCGTCATCAGCGTGATCGACATGCAGCGCGTCGAGCACTTTGCGCGCTACTGGGATTTGGTAGCCAACTCGGGGCGATTCGGCAGGACGCTGCCGCTGCTCATCGGCGAAGGCTCAGCGTTTGCGGGCTTCATTGCGTTTGCCGACTGGCTCTATGCCGGGATCGGGCAGACGCACAGAATCGCGCTGGAGCGTTTGTTTGACCTTGCGCATCAATACCTGACTGAAACCCGCAAGCTCGATCCATCCGATATCGAACCAGCCCTGCACGATGACTACGCACAGAGTGGTGCCAGCGGTCGCCTGGCATCGATGCGCAAAGGCATTTCAGTGGGATCGCACAGAAGCATCACGGCTACCCCTTCCAGGCAACGGCAGCACCTCGCGGATGCTGCGTAATGTCTTTGCAGCGAGTGCTGGCAAGCCTCTTTTACTTCAAAATCGCGTGTTGATGTGAAGATCGCGCTCGGCACCATGTCCAGTTGCGATTAAGCATTGACCGCAAGCTGCCGGCACGGTAGCCTGCGGGTTCACTTGATTCGGAACTGAACATGGGCGCGCCCGCTGAAAAATTCATGCTGTTCACCCAGCCTGGGTGAAGTAGCTGCCTTAAAACGAAAGAGTTTCTTTCGCATAAGGGAATCGATTTCACCACGCTCGATGTGGTGAACGATGACGGCGCGCGCGCGCAGTTGCTGGCGCTGGGGGTGCGCACCGTTCCCGTTGTGGCGCAGGGTACGCAGTTTGTGTTTGCGCAAAACCTGGAAGACGTTGCCGTATTTGTGGGGCTGGCCGGCAGCGGACACGAGTTATTGCCGCCGGACCGCTTGATCGTGCAATGGCGCAAGGTGCTGGGTGTCGCGCAATGCACCATTGGACAGATGCCGGAAGCACGCTTGGACGAGCGCGTGATCGACAATCGCGACCGCTCGGTCCGCAGCTTGAGCCATCACGTTTTCCGCATCGCCGAGGCGTTTCTCGAATGCGTGGCAGATGGTGATGAATACACGTCCGCGCATGCCGCCGCCGAAAATCCTGGCGGCCCGCGCCTGAACCGCGACGAGATCGCTGCCTACGGTGACCGGGTGACGATCAAGCTGCAGTCGTGGTGGGATGGCCTCGCCGACCGCTCATGTCAGCAGCGCGTGAAAACATTTTTTGGTGCACAGAGCACTCACATGCTGTTCGAGCGCTCGACCTGGCATTCGGCGCAGCACGCGCGCCAGCTCATCGCGGTGCTCGAACGCTTCGGGATTGAACCCGAGCGCCGCCTTGGCGCTGCCGAGCTGGCCGGCCTGCCGCTTCCGGAAGGGCTGTGGGAATAGCGCGCAGTGCGGATTGCTGCCATGAAAACACAGCATTTCCCCTACCGGTTTGACAAGCGCTGGAGCGCACTGTTTCTTGCATTGGGTGTGCGCGATGCGGACGGCGTCACGGTCTCGGCCAAGGGCGAACTGATCGCAACGTTCGGGCGCTTCAAAGTGGCCACCACGCTCGCCAACATCGATCACACCGCCGTCACCGGCCCGCACCGCTGGTACACCGCCGTCGGCTTGCGCTTGAGTCTCACTGATGACGGCGTCACGTTCGGCACCAACCATCGCAAGGGATTGAGCATTGCGTTTGTCAAAAAAGTGCCGCGTGTGATTGGGTTGAGGAAGCATTCCTCGCTCTGGGTAAGCGTCGCAGACCCGGAAGGCCTTGCCAAGTTGATTGCGTCGCAGCGCGCAGCTGCGGCGTGAGAGACAATCTGCCGGTGGGCAGTGCTCGCCCCTAACCGCGTCATTGTGAGGAGTCGTGCATGGCTATCTATGAACTGCGTACCTATGCTGTTGTCGTCGGAAAAATGGCCGAGGTGGTTGAGCTTTACAACACGGTCGGCTGGCCGGCGTTGTCCAAACACCCGGAGAAGTTGCTCGGTTATTTCACCGGTGATATCGGTGCGATCAACCAGTTGATCCACCTGTGGAAGTTTGATGATGACGCTGACCGGCGTGCCTTTTGGGCCGGCATCTATGCCGATCAGGTCTGGATGGCCTTTGTCGGCAAGTTGCGGCCGATGCTGACTTCGCAGGAGAACAAGCTGATGTTGGCTTCGCCTTGGGGGCCGCATCCCTGAGAATCGCATTCCTCGGCCCGGCAGCAGAACTGGGCCAAGGTGCCGCCCGCCCCCGGGAACCAAACACCGTGCCGCGCTGTAGACTTGGGGCGTCGCCCCATTCGCCGGAGTTACGATGGATAAGTTGATCGCACTGTTGTTGTGTGGTGTTGCCTGCACGGGTGAGGCGCGCATAGTCGAGATCAGGGTGCAGTCGGTGCGGCCTTTTGCCGAGAGTCAGGCATTCGGTCCGGCGGGTGCTTACGAGCGCGTCACTGGTACGGCGATTGGTGAGCTGGCTCCCACCGACCCGCGCAATCAGGTGATTGTGAATCTGGATCGTGCTGCCAAAAATGCACGCGGCATGGTCGAGTACGAAGTCGATTTCGATCTGTTGCGTCCGATGGATGGGGCGCGCGGCAACGGCAAGATTCTGTACGACGTGACCAACCGGGGCCGCAAATTTCTGCCGGTGTGGCTGATGTCGGCCCCGCCGGCTGGTGCCAACAATCCACTCAGTGGGGCCGATGCCGGCGATGGCTTGTTTTTGCGCATGGGCTACACCATCGTCTGGACCGGCTGGGACGCCGATGCACCACGTACCGGCGGCGGCATGGCGATCAAGGTGCCGGTGGCCACCACAGCGGCGGGTGCGCCGATTGTGCGCGAGATTCGCGATGAGTTGGTGTCGGCCACGCGCGGGCCGGTATTGCGCGAGTTTCGCCTCACGCACGAAGCGGCCAGCATGGACACCACGCAGATGCGCCTCACCGTGCGGCGCCGTGAGAGTGAGGCACGCGTCGAGCTGCCGCGCGGCGAATGGCGTCTCAAGGATGCGCGCACGCTTGAAATCCTGACGCGCGGCAGTGCCGGTACTGGCCCGGCGGTGGGTTCGCTCTATGAGTTTCACTATGCAGCGCACCACCCCAAGGTGCTGGGCATTGGCTATGCAGCGACGCGGGATTTCATTGCCTTTCTGCGCCATGAAGCGCGTGACGCGCGCGGCAATGCCAACCCCTCGGGCGGGCGCAAGACCCATGCCCTGGCCGTGGGCATCTCACAGTCGGGCCGTTATCTGCGCGACCATATTTCGCAAGGATTCAACCAGGATGAAAATGCGCGGCGCGTATTCGATGGCGTGCTCGCGCACATCTCCGGTGTGGGCCGGGTGTTTCTGAATCACGAATTCGGCATGGCGGGCCGCACCAATACCGAACACGAAGATCATCTGTACCCCGAGAACGCGTTTCCCTTTTCGGCAGCGGTTCAGCGTGATCCGCTGACCGGGCAACGCGGCGCACTGTTCCGCAACGATGGCTTCGACCCCTTGCTGATGGAAACCAATACCGCAACCGAGTACTGGCAAAAGGGCGCTTCGCTGTTGACCACCAATCCGCTGGGCCGCAGCGATGTGAGCTTGCCGCCCAACGCACGCGCTTATCTGATCGCGAGCACACAACACGCCGGACGCCCCGGCCTGCGCCCCGATCACGGCCCGTGCATGAACGAGCGCAACCCGCACAACCCGATGCCGGCGGTGCGCGCCTTGCTGGTGGCGCTGGATCATTGGGTCACGCATGGCACGCCGCCACCCGCGAGCCGCGTGCCATCACTCGCAGCCGGCACACTGACGCTGCCCGACAACCAAGGCTTCCCTGTGATACCGGGCTTTGCGGTGGCACGTGCCGGCAACACCCTGCCGCTGTTCGGCGACTGGGTACATCCCAAACCAGACCCGGTGCGCCAGTACAAGGCCTTGGTGTCCAAGACCGATGCCGACGGCAACGAAGTGGCGGGCATCCGCCTGCCCGAGATCGCAGTGCCGCTCGCCACCTACACCGGCTGGAACATGTACAAGCGCCCCTTCACCGAAGGCGATCTGTGTGACCGGGACGGCAGCTATCGTGAATTTGCCGGCACGCGCGCCGAACGCGAACAGGCCGGCGACTCGCGTGCGTCGATCGAAGAGCGCTATGCCTCACATGCGGACTACGCGGCGAAGTTGCGCGCCGCCGCTGACGCGCTGATGCGCGATGGCTTGTTGCTCGAAGAGGACGCCGCAGCCTATGCGCGCAATGTGCAGGCGGAGGCGATTCGCAAACGGTTTCAGCAGTGATGGACGCAGGGTGTAGCGCAATCAGCGTGTAAGCGAACGAAGGCAAACAGGAGCAGGCATGGTGCAAATGAACAAGTGGATCGTTTGGACAAAACGAGTGGCCCTGTGCGCGTGGGCCATCACGGGCTTGCTGACCATGCCCGTCACAGCACATGCCCAAGCCTACCCCACTAAAGCAGTTTGTCTGATGGTGCCCTATGCGCCGGGTGGCGGCACCGACATCCTCGCGCGCCTGTTTGCGCAAAAGCTCACCGAGTCCTGGGGCCAATCGGTGGTGGTGGAAAACCGGCCCGGTGCCGATGGCGTGATTGGCTCGGAAGTCATCATGGGCGCACCACCCGATGGTCACAGCCTGATGCTGGTGGTGGCGGCGCACGTGATCAACCCTTTCGTCAAAAGCCGCATGCCGTTTGACGTGCTCAAGGATTTCACGCCGGTCACGCTGGTGTCCGCTTCGCCCTGGGTGGTGGTGGTCAATCCGGCGGTGCCGGCCACCAACATCCGCGAGTTGATCGCGCTGGCCAAGGCGCAGCCGGGCAAACTGACCTTCGGCAGCTCCGAGCCATCGTCGCGTCTGGCCGGTGAACAGTTCAAGGTGCAGGCGGGCGTGGATTTGCTGCACATTCCCTACAAGGGTGGATCGCAAATCATGGCCGACTTGCTCGGCGGCCACATTCAGGTGGGCTTCACCAGCGTGCTCACGGTGTTGCAGCATTACAAGAGCGGCAAGTTGCGCGTGCTCGGCGTGGGCGGCAGGAATCGTTCGCCGTCGATGGCGGATGTGCCGACGGTGGTCGAGGGCGGCCTGGCTGGGTATGAGACCTCTGCGTGGTACGGCATGTATGCGCCCCCCGGCACGCCGGTCGAGATTGCCAACAAGATTCAGCGCGAGATTGCGCGCATCACCAATTTGCCGGACGTGCGCGAGCGCCTCACACAATTGGGTGCGGAGCCGGTGGCCAATACGCCGGAAGAGTTTGCCGCGTTCGCGCGCGCTGAATACGCGAAGTATGAGAAGCTGGTCAAGCAGGCGGGGATGAAGCCGGAGTAGGTTCGGTAGACAACACTCGCGAGACAATATTCAGGAGACAACATCATGGGGCTTGGTTTCTTTCGCAATGGCGGTGTTGGACTCGGCGTTTGCATCCTATGGGGCATGCTGTCGCTGACCGCAGCGGCGCAGCAGCCGGCGTTTCCATCCAAGCCGATCAAGCTGGTGGTCACGGTAAACCCCGGCAACACCGGTGACACGCGCGCGCGGCAAATCGCCGAGAAGCTGGGGCCGCTGCTGGGCGGCACCATGGTGGTCGAAAACCGGCCAGGTGCCAGCGGCAATATCGCTGCCGAGTTCGTGGCACGCGCGCCGGCTGACGGTCACACCATCCTGATGGGCCATGTGTTCAACATGACCTGGAATCCGCATCTGCTGAAAATGAACTTCGACCCGGTCAAGACCCTGACCGGCATCACCATGATTTCAGCCGGCCCGCCCCTGCTGGTGGCGCATCCGAGCATGCCCTTCAACAGTGTCGGCGAACTGATCGCCTATGCCAAGGCCAACCCCGGCAAGCTGAACATGGGCGGCACCACTGGCGGCGTGGCGCATGTGGTGACCGAGATGATGAAGCAGAGCACAGGTGTCAACATCACCTTCGTGCCCTACAAGGCCGCCGGTGGCCAGATCACGACCGACGTCGTGGGCAACGTGATCCAGCTTTATTTCGACTGGACCGTGACCCTGCAGCAGCTCATCAACACCGGCCGCGTCAAGGCGCTCGGCGTGGCCAGCGACAAGCGCTTGACCGCGATGCCCAATGTGCCAACCTTTGCCGAGAGTGGCTATCCCGGCGGGTTGGATGTGCCGTCGTGGCAGGGCTTGTACGCGCCGGTTGGCACACCCAAAGAAATCCTCTCGCGCATTGCCGTGGAGACGGCCAAGGTGCTCAACACGCCCGACATCAAAAACGCCATCGAGTCGACCGGCGGTGTGATTGGCGGCAGCACGCCGGAGCAGTTCAGCGCTTTGACACTGAGCGAGTACGAGCGCTGGGGCAAGGTGATTCGGGAAGCGGGGATCAGGCTGGAGTAAACGGCACGCGGTGGCGCGAGGCTTCCCGCTTGAGCTTGGCCTCGTTACCAGGGCAATGCGGCATGCGCATGTCCGGTGTCGCGCGCCAGATGGGCATGCACGACGCTGCCGGCATGCAGTTGCACGCCCTCGCGCAGCGCCGCATCGGTCTCGATAGCGGCCCGCAAACCCTTGGTACACAAGGCTTTCACGTAGGGCAGGGCTGCCTGTTCGAGTGCCAGCGTGGCGGTACGCGCCACCGCGGCGGGCAGATTGGGCACGCAGCAATGCACGATGCTTTCCTCAACGTAAAACGGCGCCGAGTGGGAAGTGGGGCGCGAGGTTTCAGCGATGCCCTTTTGGTCAATGCCAATGTCGATGAAGACGGAGCCGGGCCGCATGCTGCGCAACATGCTGCGTGTGATCAACGTGGGGCTGGTCTGGCCGGGGTTGAGCACGGCGCCGATGACGACGTCAGCATCGATGATTTCGTGCGCGAGAGTGGCGGCGTCGTAGACATGGGTGCTGAGGGTGAACGCCGTTTTGTGATTCGCAGACTGATGGGCTGCGTCGAGCGCATCGAGGCGCGTGCGCGAACGTGCGAACACCACCGTCCGGCAATCGAGACCCCTGGCCACGTGCGCGGCATTGGAACCAGATGCTCCCGCGCCGATGATGACGACCTTGCCGGGGGCCACCGATGGCGTGCCTTGCAACAGCACACCGGCGCCGCCATGAATTTTCTGCAGCGCGCTCATCGCCATCTGGATCGACAAGCGCCCGGCGATTTCCGACATCGGTTTGAGAATCGGCAGGCCGCTTGATTGGCCTACCGTCTCAAATGCAATCGCGGTGACGCGCGCATCGAGGCTGGCCTGCAGCGCTGCGGGGGTCGGCGCGAAGTGCTGGAAGCAAAAGGTGACGAGGCCGGGGCGCAGCAGCGCGTGCTCATGCGGATAGACTTCCTTGACCTTGAGCACGAGGTCGGTCGCGTACACGTCGCGCGCGCGCGATGTGATGCGCGCGCCGGCTGCGGCGTAATGGGCGTCATCGAAGCCCGCTCCAAGGCCAGCGCCGCTTTCGATGCGCACTGCGTGGCCGGCCTTGATGAGTTCGCGCGCCCCGTCAGGGGTCAGGCCAACCCGGAATTCGCCATCTTTTACTTCGCGCGGGACGCCAATCTTCATGGCGGAGATTGCGCCAACTCGTGTTGCAAATTCTCGATCTGATCGAGGATGGCAGTGAAGCGCTGTCCGAAGGGTGTCAGCCGGTATTCAACGCGCGGCGGTACTTCGGGAAAGCTGGATTTGCACAAAATGCCGTAGCGCACCAATTTGCGCAGCCGTTCATTGAGTACCTTGGCGGTCAGGCCATCAATGGCGTGTTCCATCGCGCCCGGACGGCAAATTCCCTCGCGTACAAGGCCAAGCACGGCGACGGACCATTTGCAGCCGATGATGTTTTCCATCATCGCTGACACCGGCGGAGTAATGGGGGGATTATTTTCTTCCGCATAATCAGCATTGCATACCGGAAAGTGCCTACCCCGCTGTTTTGTGCCCGCTTTTCATTTGGACGCGAATTCAATATCGTCGCGGCTCTTTGAATTATAGGAGCGGCTCATGAAGATGATTGGTGTTTTCGCCACGCTGGCAGTGGTGCTGATTGCGCGACCGGTGGCCGCGCAGGTGCCTTATCCAGAGGGCTATCGCAACTGGGCGCACGTCAAGAGCATGGTGATCAATCCGGGCCATCCGCTCTACGACGCGTTCGGCGGCATCCATCATCTCTATGCCAATCCGAAGGCGCTGGCGGGCTACAAGAAGGGCGTTTTTCCCGATGGTGCGGTGATTGTGTTTGATCTGCTGGCGGCCAAAACAGACGGAAATGCCGTGCAGGAAGGTGAGCGCAAGGTGGTCGGCGTGATGGTCAAGCAGGCAGCGCAGTACCGGCAAACCGGCGGCTGGGGCTTTGAGGGATTTAAAGCTGACACGCGCGAACGCGCAGTCGGCACCAATGCTGCCGCAGCATGCTTTCAGTGCCATACTGCACAAAAGGACAAAGACTTTGTGTTCAGCCAATGGCGCAAATAGAAACCCCTCACACCCTCGCACCGCCGCTGGAAATTGCATCGTGGCTTAACACGGTAGAAGCGCTGGACCTTGCCAGTCTGCGCGGGCGCGTCATCGTGCTGCATGCATTCCAAATGCTGTGTCCGGGCTGTGTGCTGCACGGCGTGCCCCAGGCGCAGCGGATCCACACTTTGTTCCCGCGTGATGAGGTGCAGGTGATTGGTCTGCATACGGTGTTTGAGCATCACTCTGCGATGCAGTTGCCGAGCCTGAAGGCGTTCGTGCACGAGTTCCGGGTGACGTTTCCGGTCGGAGTCGACCGTCATGAGGACGCCGGTGGGAAAGCCGATGGGCTGCCGCTGACGATGGCGCGCTATGGCATGCATGGCACGCCGTCGCTGATTCTGATCGATCGCGCCGGCTACCTGCGTGCGCATCTGTTTGGCCAGGCCGATGACCTGGCGGTTGGCGCACAAATTGCGCGCCTCGCGGCAGAACCTTAGCGCCGCAGCGCACGAGCCGCTTCAGCCACCAGACCCGGCCCGCGATAAATCAGCCCGGTGTAGAACTGCACCAGGCTGGCCCCGGCGTCGATCTTGGCTTGCGCATCCGCACCACTCATGATGCCGCCAACACCGATGATCGGCAACGTGCCATCGAGATGTTTGGCGAGCTGGCGGATCACGCGGTTCGATGGCTGAAACACTGGCGCGCCCGAGAGTCCGCCCGTCTCTTCTGCATGCTGCAAGCCATGCACGGCGTCGCGCGTGATGGTCGTGTTGGTGGCTATCACGCCATCGATTTTGTGCTTGACCAGCAGCTTGGCGATGCCTTCGATTTGCGTATCGTCGAGGTCAGGTGCGATTTTGAGCAACAGCGGCACGTATTTGCCGTGCCGGCCGGCGAGCCTCTCCTGTTCGCGCTTCATGCGCTTCATGATGCCTGCCAGTTCGTCTTCGTTTTGCAACTGGCGCAGATTTTTGGTGTTGGGAGACGACACGTTGACGGTGGCGAACTGCACGTGCGGATAGGTTTTGACGTAGCAATGCGCATAGTCTTCGACAGCGGTGTCGAGTGGCGTATCGAGATTCTTGCCGAGATTGACGCCGATGATGCCTTTGTATTTCGTCGCCTTGAGACGTTCAACCAAAAAATCCACGCCCAGATTGTTGAAGCCCAAGCGGTTGATGATGGCGCGCGCCTTGGGCAATCGGAACACCCGTGGCTTGGGATTGCCCGGCTGCGGGCGCGGCGTGACGCCGCCAAGTTCGAGAAAGCCGAAGCCGAGGGCGCCAAAGCCTGCGATGCATTCGCCGTTTTTGTCGGCACCGGCAGCGAGACCGACGGGGTTGGGGAAGCTGATGCCCATCACCGTGCGCGGGTCGGCAGGGACTGGTGGTGCCACGGCGCGCAAGGCGAGGCGGCCAGATGCAGTGGCCGCCATCGCGCTCAGGCTCTTCATCGTCAGCGCATGCGCGTCTTCGGCGTCGAGACGGAACAGCGCGGTGCGTGCGAGGGGATAGAGGGCGCCCAGCGTCATGGCGTCAATGCCTTGCCCGAGCCACCGCAAGCGCAAAGGTCAAATCCATTTCGACACTTCGGATGGCTTGTAGCGTGCGAGGGCATCGAGAGTCACGCCCACATCTTCGCTTACGAACAACCACTCCTTTTGCCGTGCGGGCAGAAAGCCATCCGCAATCATGCGCTCGATTTGTGCGAGGAAGGGGTCGTAAAACCCATTGGTGTTGACGATGCCAATCGGTTTCTTCATTCCACCCAATTGCGCGCGGCTCCACATATCGCCGGTTTCCTCTATCGTGCCGATGCCGCCGGGCAGCACCAGGAATGCATCGCACAGCTCGGCAAACCGGTGCTTGCGCTCGGCCATTGTGTTCACCACTTCGCAGGTCTGGATGCGCGGGTGCATCAATTCGAGGTCTTTGAGGTAGTGGGTGATGACGCCATGCACGGCCCCACCGGCATCGAGTGCAGCATCGGCCACAACACCCATCAGCCCGCGATGACCGCCGCCATAGACCAGCGTCAAGCCGCGCTGTGCGATCACGCGCCCCGCATGCTGCGTGGCTTCGCGGTAGACCGGATTGTTGCCGGCGTTTGAACCGCAAAAAACGGCGACGGATTTCATGAATAGTGGCAGCAGATGCAGGGGAAATGTAGAGGAGGATTTTACCGGTCTGCGGAGCAGTGGCACCGCGCTGTATTTGTTGTGTGGAACGTGTCGTGCCCCATATCAGACGGCGGCGCATGGCATACAATCCCGCCCTTCTGCAACACCCGGCCTGCCTCTTGCTTCAGCTTAGGGCTCAATGCTGCTTCAAGCTTAAGTCTCACACCACCTACATGGCTGCCGAATCC
>JANNCZ010000210.1:0-3394 GCA_031387185.1 Burkholderiales bacterium | reverse complement strand
AACTCGCATTTGCGTTGATTTTCACGTTCATTTGCCGCTGTTGCTCACATCAAATCACGCCGCCTGGTCGAGACCAAAAGCCTTGTGCAGGGCGCGTACTGCGAGCTCCATGTATTTGTCGTCGATCACCACGGAAATTTTAATTTCGGAGGTGGAGATCATCTGGATGTTGATACCCTCTTCCGACAGGGTGCGGAACATCTGGCTGGCGATGCCGGCGTGGGTGCGCATGCCAACGCCGACCATCGAGACCTTGGCGACCTTGTCATCACCCCGGATGGCTGCCGCGTTGATCGCCCCTTTTACCTTGGCGTTGAGCACATCACGCGCCTTGGTGTACTCGTTGCGGTGCACGGTGAACGAAAAATCAGTGAGGCCATTGACACTGGCATTTTGAATAATCATGTCGACGTCGATGTTGGCATCGCCCACGGGGCCAAGAATTTGATACGCAATGCCAGGGCGGTCCGGCACGCCCTGAATGGTGATCTTGGCTTCGTCGCGGTTGAAGGCGATGCCGGAGATGACGGCTTGTTCCATTTTCTGGTCTTCCTCAAACGTAATCAGGGTGCCCGATTTGGCCTCATCTGCGAGGGGGATCATCGGATCGGTCAGGCTGGAGAGCACGCGCAGCGGCACCTTGTATTTGCCGGCAAATTCGACCGAACGGATTTGCAGCACCTTGGAGCCGAGGCTCGCCATTTCGAGCATTTCTTCAAAGGTCACCGTCTTCAGGCGACGTGCGTCTTCAACGATGCGCGGGTCGGTGGTGTAGACGCCATCGACATCGGTGTAGATCAGACATTCATCAGCCTTGAGTGCCGCAGCGAGCGCCACCGCTGACGTATCCGAGCCGCCGCGCCCGAGCGTGGTGATGTTGCCCTGCTCGTCCATGCCCTGAAAGCCGGCGACGACGACAACGTAACCCTTGGCGAGGTCGGCACGAATCGCCTTGTCGTCAATGTTCATGATGCGCGCCTTGGTGAAGGCGCTGTCGGTCAGCACCTTCACCTGTGGGCCCGTGTAGCTTTTGGCCTTGAGGCCCTCCTGCATCAGCGCAATCGCCAGGAGCCCGATGGTGACTTGCTCGCCGGTCGCGGCAATCACGTCGAGTTCGCGCGGATCGGGATTGGGCGAGAGTTCTTTCGCCAAGCCGATGACGCGGTTGGTCTCCCCCGACATGGCGGAGGGCACCACCACCATTTGGTGGCCGGCGCGCTGCCACTTGGCGATGCGCTTGGCGACGTTTTTGATGCGGTCAGTCGTGCCTACCGACGTGCCGCCGTATTTGTGAACGATCAATGCCATGATGGAAACGGATGTGTTTTGCGCTCCCGGAAAACCACTGCAATTCCGCCGATACCACGAGTGGGGCGGATTGGATTTGGCATTCGAGAAACCGGCGGATGCGACCGGTGGAGACGCAACAAAGCCCACAATTTTAGCGCAATTGCCAAGCAAAATCACGCTCTTGGGGCCACCCCGAAGCGTTCACGCGCCCACAAGCGTACCCGTTGCCAACACCGCTCCTGCCCTGGAAACAGCGCATCACCAGACACCACCCAAAACGGTAAATCTTTGAAATTTTGTTAATTGGTCTGGTAAATGCACCGCACAAGCCGCACCCGTGCGAATATGGCATTGTCATATTCGAACAGCCGGTGGAGGCGATCAGACATGGCCCTTTTGGATCATTTGAACCCGCGCAGTCTGCGCGAGAAACTCGGCTTGAATCAGGACGAGTTCTGGACCCGCATTGGCGTCACCCAGTCGGGTGGCTCCCGCTATGAGGCGGGGCGCGACATGCCCGCTCCGGTGTGCGAGTTGCTGCGTTTGGTACACGTCGAGGGCATTGACCTGACGCGCGTGCGGCGTGTCGATTTCGAAATCATCGAATACCTCAAGAGCAGCCAGCCAGAGGTGTATGCCACGCTGCGTGACACAGTGCGGCAGCGGCGCCCCCGTGGCGCGCGGACAACGCGAGACTGAACTTGCGCCAGGTGCGGCCAGCAGCCAAACCTGCACGCGCCAGGCCGCGCCACATCCGCGCGCGATAGAATGAGGCTGACGGAGCATCGCTGATATAATTTGTTTCTCGGCGTGTGGCGCAGCCTGGTAGCGCACTTGCATGGGGTGCAAGGGGTCGAAGGTTCGAATCCTTTCACGCCGACCAATCGATAAAATGGATCAGACGCCGAAATGCGCTGATCCATTTTTTTTGCCTGATTTCTTTTTTGCGCTGACGCGCCGCCGCCAGTGCTTGGAGATGACAAGATGCACTTTCCATTGATCGCACGCCTGCTGGCTAAGCGCCTGATCCGTTCGTTGAGCGCTGCGCTCGCGGGCGGTGTGTTTGCCCTGCTGCACCTGACGCCTGCGCAGGCGCAGACCTACCCGTCCAAGCCGGTGCGCCTCGTGGTGCCGCTAACACCGGGATCGGGTGCTGACATCGTCGCGCGCTTCCTCGCGCCGCGCTTGCAGGAAATCTGGGGCCAAACCGTTACGGTTGAAAACCGCCCCGGTGCGGGCGGACAAATCGGCACGCGTGAAGTGATCCGCGCCACGCCCGACGGCCATACTCTATTGGTGCAGAGCGCATCGCACGCGGTAAACCCGGCGCTATACAAGAGCCTTCCTTACGATGTCTTGCGCGACATGATTGATGTGTCCTTGCTGGCCACCACGCCCTACGTGATGGTGACGGCCGGCAATGGCCCCTATCAAACAGTCAAGCAGATCATCGATGCGGCGCAAGCCAAGCCCGGTGCCATCCCCTACGCCTCGGCCGGCGTCGGCACCTCAACGCACCTGACAGCAGAAATGTTCGCGCAACGCGCAGGGCTGCGCATGATTCACGTGCCGTTCAAAGGCTCGCCCGATGCCATCACCGATCTGCTTGGTGGACGCTCGGCGTTTTACATGGCGCCGCTGCCCACCGTGGGCGGCATGCTCAAGGACGGCAAGTTGACGCCAGTGGCAGTCACCTCGAACAAGCGCGTCGCATCACTGCCGGCCGTGCCAACCCTCGCAGAAACTTCCCTGCCCAACTTCCGCATCGAACTCTGGTTTGGCCTATGGGCGCCCGCAGGCACGCCCGCCGCATCCGTTGCAAAGCTGTCTGCTGACGTGACCAAAGCACTGCAATCGCCTGAACTGTTGCAGCAGTTTGCACGCGGCGGCAACGAGGTGCAACTGATGACGCCGGCTGAATTTGCCAAATTTGTACGCGACGAAATCGAGACCAACAAGGCGTTGGTGCGCGACGCAGGCATTCAGCAGGAATAAGCCGCAAGGCGTGCCATAAGCCGCAGGGCATGCCTTTGGGGACGCCGCATGGCGTGCTTCTGAGTACGCCGCATGGCGCGCAAGCGGGTAAGCCGCGCGGGGCACACGT
>JANNCZ010000664.1:0-2106 GCA_031387185.1 Burkholderiales bacterium | reverse complement strand
ATTTCGCTTCCTGCCCGATCTGCGCCGAGGAAAAATCGCAAGCCGCCTGGGAGCGCGCGCTGCTGAAGGCTTGGCAGAGCGCTACCGGCCCCAAGACTGACGAAGGCAAGGCTGCGACAGCGGCGAATCTCGAAGGCCACCCGACGCCGGAAGAGGCCAACCGCACGCGCTTCAACGCGATGAAGCATGGCCTGTTCGCGCAGACCGCCACTTATTTCCCGGCCAAGCCGGACGGCTATTCGTTTTGCAGCGGTTGCGACATCGAGCGCGACTGGTGCCGTGAGCAGCCGGCCTGCGTGAAGCAGACGCAGACTTTCATGCTGCACCAGGCGGCGTTTGAGCAGCGCGACCCGAAGAAGCTGGCGGGCATCTACGCCAACCTGCATGCCGGCGTGTTCGCGGTGATCCAGCAGATGGTGCAGACCATCGTGGCCGACGGGGTGAAGATCGAGAGTGTGGTGTTCACCACCGGTAAGGATGGCGAGGTCAAGGTGGCCGAATACCCCGATGAGCACGGTGTGCAGCGCATTCTCAAGAACGCGATGGAGGCACACCCGCTGCTGACGCAACTGGGCCAGTTGCTGACGCGCACCGGCCTGACCCTGGGCGATATGGGCATGACCACCAAGGTGCAGGAGCAGGCGGAAGATTTCGAGACTGGCTTCAAGCCTATGGAGAAGAATCTGCCGGCGCTGACCGAGGTGCAGGGCCGTGCGGTGCTCGCCCTGGAGAACTTGGCGGCGCTGGTGGCCAAGGCCAAGGATGCCACCGACAAGGATCCGGTGCTGATCGAATTCAACGCCGGCCAGGGCGAGGCGGTGGTCTGATGGGTCTTGCGTCGAGAAAATTACGCAGCATGGCAGGCTACGACCATGCCCCGGCAGGCTATATGCATTGGTGCCCAGGCTGCGAAGGTTTTCATGCAGTCTATGTTGAACAGCCCAACCCGGTGACAGGCGCCAGGTGGACATTCGATGGCAATTTAGACTCGCCGACGTTCGCGCCCTCGGTGTTGGTGTTTACGTCTGAAAGCGGTGAACGCAAAACACTGTGCCACTACTTCATCCGCAGCGGGATGATCGAATTTTGCGGCGACTCGCCTCACGCGTTGTCTGGGAAGACCGTCCCTCTGCCAGACGTTCCTGGGTGGATTGACAAATGACCGTCCGTGTCTCCGCCCCCGCCCGCATCAAGCTCTCGAATCGCGCCGAGGTCGAGATCAACCGCTACAAAGAGGATCACTTTTTGTGGCACAAGTATGTGCATAACCTTGAGCTGGATCCGATGCAGTTGCTCAAGTGCCTGGAGATGGACCGGCACGACAAGACCATCGACGTGTCGTGCCGGCGCTCGGGCAAAACGATGGTCAAGGAGATGTACAACCTCAAGCAACTGGCGCTCAACCCGCACTGGGAGTGCGGCATCTTCGCGCCGCGCCTGCAGCAGGCGCAGACCAATATCCAGTACCACACCGATGCGATCCGGCGCAGCAAGGTGCTGCGCGCCTATGTGGGCTACAAGAGCGGGCGCGAGCAGCTCTCGGACATGTCTTACCAGTTCGTCAACAAATCGGGCGCACAGGCCTACGGCATCATGAGCCAGGTGGACGGTGACGGCCTGGTGATCGGCGACCTCGAAGAGATCGACGACATGCCGCTGGAGCGCCTGCAAAGCCGCGTATTGCCGATGCTTGGATCGTCGCGCCGCCCGGGAGTGGCGGCCGGGACGTCGTTCAAGCCGCAGATTCGCGTGACCGGAGTGTTCAAAGGAGCCGATGTGCTGCAGGGCATGCTCGACACCGGCGGCTACCACCTGCTGCAAACGGTCAATGTGCATCTGGGAATGGCGCTGGGTACGCTCAACAGCGCGTTTGTCATGCAGCAGCGCAACGAGCTGCCCGATGGCGAATACATCCGCCAGTTCCTGTGCAAGAACGTCAGCTCGCAAAACCACATCTGGGAGCGCTACATCCGCTTGGCGATGTCGCGCGGGCTCGCCGCCAAGCTGGAGATCGCCGAGCCGCAGCCAGGCGCGCGCTACAAGAAGCGCGGCATCCTGGCGTTCGGCTACGACCACACCGGCCACGGCGAAAGCAAGACAGCGTCG
>JANNCZ010000632.1:0-4502 GCA_031387185.1 Burkholderiales bacterium | reverse complement strand
CCCCATCTTTCGTGATCAGGCCATAGTCGGTAGGCTTCTTGAAGCGCGCCAAGGTCCACACCTGCCAGCCGCCCGGCAACGCCGCGCCCGGCTGCGATGCAGAAAAACTGGTGATGCTGCCCAGCGAAACCCGCTCGCCCGGCGGCGGCGAAACGCTCGCACAGCCCGCCAGTAACGCAGCCGCAAGCCCGGCAACCAACAGCGCGCGCGCAATCGCCGCCGCGCCGCGTGCCAACGAATCGATGATCAAGTGCGTGTCTCCTGATGCCGCCGCAACCTTGCGGCCTCGCCCTGGCTGCGGTCTGGTGTGCCGCATGGGCAGATCATACCGCGAGGGACACAGACGGCAACGCAGAGTATTGGGCAGATAAAAGGCCGTGAGGCAAGCGACGGAGCAAACTCGTTGCCCCTTGCCGCGCACCACAAATTTGGCTCACAATGCGGCATGTCCAAATATCACATCACGGTCTCGGTGCGCACCGAGTTCCTGCCGCAGCAGTCGGATCGCGACTCCGGCCCGTTTGTGTTCGCGTATTTCATCACCATCAAAAACACCGGTGAAATCGCGGCGCAACTGATAAGCCGCCATTGGATCATCACTGACGCTGAAGGCCGCACCCATGAAGTAAAAGGTCTGGGCGTGGTGGGCAACCAGCCCCTGCTAAAACCTGGCGAGCAATTCGAATATCAGAGCGGTACGCCGCTGCCAACGCCGGTTGGCACAATGCGCGGCACGTATCAGATGGTGGCCGAGGATGGCATGGCGTTTGATGCGCCGGTGCCGGAATTTATATTGTCGATGCCGCGCACCTTGCATTGAACGGCGGCGCAAATACCGTGTCGAAACGGGTCAGCGTGACCCGCTGACCATGCTCTGACAAGCAATCCCCTCATCTCCATGCGTGCCTTCCTCAAATCACTGTTGACGCCGCCCTTGATGGCGCTGGCGGCGCTGTTGATGTTTGTCGAGGAGGTAATCTGGGAAGGCGCCAAGCGCCTGATGGCGGTGCTGGGCAAACTGCCTGTCCTTCGCAGCATCGAGGCATGGATCGCGTGTCTGCCGCCCTACGGTGCGGCGGTGCTGTTTCTGCTGCCGGGGCTGTGCCTGTTGCCGGTGAAAATTTCCGCAGTGTGGCTGATGGCGCATGGCCATGCGCTGCTCGGCATTCAGGTGATTTGCGCCGCCAAACTGATCGGCACGGTGCTGGTGGCGCGCATTTTTGTGCTGACCAAACCGCAGTTGATGACGCTGGGCTGGTTCGCTGCGCTGTACGGATTCATCACCAAGTGGCGCAACGTGCTTTACGTGTGGGTGCATGCGAGCGCGGCATGGCAGCGCCTGCAGGCGTGGCGCGCCACCGTGCGTGCGTGGTGGGCCGCGACCAGCCGTCACTGGAAGCCGGGCCGCATTGGCCGCCGCTTTCGCGCGATCCAGCGGCGCCAGCGGCGCGCAGCGTTTCGCTAGTCCTGGCGTGTGGTGTTGCCGGATGCGGGTTGCGCCGCTGCCTTGTTGGCCGATGCTTCGTTCCCAGGCGTCTTGCTTGCCGATGCTGAATCGACTGGCTGCGCAGCACCTTGGGGTGCTTGCGCCGGCGGCCGCTTTTTCGGCATCGTCCACCACACAATGAACAAGCCAAGCGCCAGCACCAACAGCGCTTCCAAATAAAAAATCCACATACCGTCAGCAAACATGCCTTCACCACTTCGCGCCACAAACGGCGTCTTTTTGAGAGTCACCATTCTAGCCGCCGTGCTGGCGCTGGCAGCCTGCGCGGGCCCGCAACCATCTGTGCCGCAAGCGGGCAGCAATGCTGCGCTTGCCTGCCCTGCTCCCGCTGCCTCCACTAGCACCCCGTCTGCAACGTCCGTGTCTGGGCCTTCAGCAGTGCCGGGCGCAACGTGCGCGGCCTGTGTTTGCGACGGTGCCGCCAAACCTGAAGCGCCGCCCAAACCGGCCTGGGTGCGCGCCGCGTGGAGCGACATGCCCAACTGGGGCAACGACCGGCACGAAGAGGCGTGGCGTGCCTTTCTCGCCAGTTGCGGCCCGCTCAAACGCCAGGCGGCGTGGCGCGACGTGTGTACGGAGGCGGAGCGCGCAGGCAGCGGCGGCGCAGTCATCGCAAAGACATTTTTCGAACGTCAGTTCACCCCCTGGCGCATGACCAACAGCACAACGTCGATGGTCACTGGCTACTACGAGCCTTTGCTCAACGGCAGCCGCACGCGGCGCGGCGTCTATCAACATGCGGTCTATGCGGCGCCGCCCGACCTGCTCACGATTGATCTGGGCGATCTGCGGCCCGACCTCAAGGGCCAGCGCCTGCGGGGTCGCATTGAGGGAAGACGCGTCGTGCCCTATTACGACCGTGCGGACATCGAGAGCGGGCGCGCGCCGGTCGCGGGGCGTGAGATTTTGTATGTCGATGACGCGGTCGAATTATTTTTCTTGCAGATCCAAGGCTCGGGCCGCGTGCGCCTCGACAACGGCGAGATGGTGCGTCTCAATTATGCCGACCAGAACGGCCACCCCTATCGCGGCATCGGGCGGCTCTTGGTGGAGCGCGGTGAATTGAAATTGGAGCAAGCCTCGATGCAAGGCATCAAGGGTTGGGCGCTGGCCAACCCGGCAAAGCTCACCGAGTTGCTCAACAACAATCCGAGCTATGTGTTTTTTCGCGAGATCAAACTCGAAGGCGAAGCCGGACCGCCGGGCGCGCTCGGCGTGCCGCTGTTCGCGGGCCGCTCAATTGCGGTAGACCCCACGTTCGTGCCGCTCGGTGCGCCGGTATGGCTCGTCACCACCTGGCCCAACACCTCACGTCCACTTGAGCGCCTGATGCTCGCGCAAGACACCGGCGGCGCGATTCGCGGCCCGCAGCGCGCGGATTTTTTCTGGGGCTTTGGTGATGATGCCGGGCGCGAGGCCGGGCGCATGCGGCAGAGCGGCGAGCTGTGGTTGCTGTGGCCGAATGGGTTTGAGCCGGTGAAATAGCGGCTCACAGGGCGCAGGTGCGAAACCCGCAAAACATGTCGCCACGCGACGCCGTGTAGAAATTGCGCCAGGTGCGGCGCATGTTGCGTGACACCGTGGCAATGCTGCCGCCACGCAAGACACGGAATGCGCCATCGAACCACGGCGCGGAATATTCAACGTAAGGGTCGGCGCTGAAGCCAGGATACGGCGCAAAGCGCGTCGAGGTCCACTCCCACACAGTGCCACAGCCTTGCAGTTGCGGTTGCGCGGCTTCCCACTCCGTCTCGGTTGGCAGCCGGCGTTCCGCCCACGCGCAATAGGCCTCGGCCTGCAGGGCGCTGACATGCACTACTGGCGCGTGCGGCACGATGGGTTGCCAGGCATCAAACACGCGCTGCTCCCAGCCTTCGCGTTTGCGCCACGTGAAGGGAACGTGCGCTGCGTGCGCTGCGTGCGCTGCGTTCGCCGCGGCCGCATCAACAAATTGGGCGTACTCCGCCTGCGTGACCGGATGCGCGGCGATGGCGAACGCGGCATGCTCTACCGCATGTGACCATTTTTCGTTGTCAAACACAAAACCGCTGCGCCGGGCCGCGCCTTGGAAATAGGTACCAACCGGAAAGGCAATATCCATGCGCTTTTCCAAGGCCAATCCTTGCGGAAGCGCTCCAGCCAAGGCTTTCAGGCCAGCGGCTAGTGAAAAATCTCCAAGGTATTGGCGGCGGATGGCGAAGGCTTCGTTGTGCATGTCTTGATGAAAGATGCACAACTGCGTGAAGTAGGCGAGCTCGTCGCGAGTCTCCATAGCGACTCGCGCGCGCACGCGGGCGAGCACCTCATCAAGGTATTCCCAGGCAGCCTGCCAGGGCAGGAGCGTGATGTCCCAGCGGGTGTCGTGGGCGACGGCAGCCGAGTCGTAGAGCGTATCGGTCTGCGGCACCAGCAGGCTGGGCACGCGCGCGGTGTCACCGTCGCGCAGCAGCCATTTTTCCCAGAACCAGGCGAGATGCCCGACTTCCCACTGCGGCGGATTGAGCCAGGCCTCGCGCGGGCCGAGGGCATTGGTCTCAGTCAAGTCACCCAGCCAGGCCCAGGTTTGCGCACGCGTGTCGCCGATCCACTCAAGCAGCGTGGCCGCTGGTGGATGCGGCCGGTAGAGTGAAAAATCGGGCCAGGTATCGCGCGCTGACATGATGAGTGGTTGAATAGCGCCAGGGGCGCGGTCTACAATGATTTGGTCATGAACATTCTAATCGTCACTCCCGCCAAACCCGGCTCGCGCCACGGCAATCGCAACACGGCGACACGCTGGGCGCGGCACTTGCGCGCGTCAGGCCATGAAGTGGACATCGTGGTTGATGCGAACGAAGCCACGCGCGCGCACGATGTGATGATCGCCCTGCACGCGCGGCGCAGCGCGGAATCGATTGCGCTGTGGAAATCCAAGCCGGATCGCCCACTGATCCTTGCGCTCACCGGCACTGATCTGTATCGCGATATCCGCACTGATGCCAGCGCGCAAGCGTCC
>JANNCZ010000620.1:0-5031 GCA_031387185.1 Burkholderiales bacterium | reverse complement strand
TTGGCTGCGGTCCACCGCGATGCCGCCCAGCCAGCGCATCACCGCGCCGAAGGGCCAGCGGAAGAGGCTTTGCTTGCCCATCCAGTGGATGTTCAGGCGCAGGCAGTAGGCCACCATCAGCGTGTACGGCAAGTCCCAGTTGCTGGTGTGCGGCGCGGCGATCAGCACGCACTTTGTTGCATCGGGCGGCAGCGCGCCTTCGATGGTCCAGCCGGCGATGCGCAGGAACGCGACCGAGAAGCCACGCAGCGCGGTGTTGACCAGCGGAGTGTCGAACAGGGTGTGATGCAAGCGGGGGGTTCGAAGTCAGCCTGCGCCGTGGCGCGTGCTGATGAGGGAATGATGCCGGCCGTGCAGGCAGGTGCTACACCGCGCTGCGGCGCGGTTGGCGGGTGAATCAGTGGCGCTTGAGTTCGTTCACCCGTGCCTGTGTTTTGACCACCGAGGCACGGGCGCGGCTGCGTTGGCCACGCGCCTCGCTCCAGGCCGCTTCAGCGCGCTCGTAGGCGGCGAGGGCTTCGCTCCAGACGGCGTCAGCTTCAGCCCAGCGTGATTCAGCCGCCGCATTGGCGGCATCTGCCTGCGCCAGATCACTGATCGCCTTGGCCAGCGCGATGGCGCGGCGGCGGTCGGCTTCGCCCTGACGGCGTTCGGCATTGGCTTGCAGCCAGACCCCGCGCGCCTGGCGGCGGTCGGTCGCCAAACGGCGGCGCTCGATGGTCGATGTGCTGGCGGCGGAGAAGCTGTTGAGTGAGGTCATGAGGGAGGGTTTGATCTGTCAGTGAGCCGCGATGAATGCGTTTTGCCGGGGTGCGGGATTAAACGAACCAAGCACGACGGCAGGCCGACAGCCTACCGGGTTTTTTCGTCCTGCGCCAGAGGCCGCAAGAGCGGCTCCAGGAGCGGCTCTTCGAGGCATGGCTGAGTGTTGCACTGCACTAAGGGCCTTGCATCCGCAAGCGCGCTGCGCGGCGTGACAGGGCCAGCGAGGCGCGCTGTCTCGGCCGATGTGACTCACAGCGCGGCCACATCGAGAACGCGCGACGGCGGCTCGTGCAGCATCACGATCTCGGTATCGCCATCCTTCCACGGCGGGTAGAGCGAGCGCACCAGCGGGTCGTGGCCCGGCACCAGATGGCCGGGCGAGTCGGCGAGTTTCATGAGCTTGCGAAATCCCTCGAGCATGTCGCCCACATGAAAGATGATCGGGAACGGCGACTCCTTGTGCAGGTTGGCGTAGTAGTGCGCCGCGTCGGAGGCCAGCACCACCCAGCCGCGTTTGGTATGCACGCGCACTGCCTGCAGGCCGGCGGTGTGGCCGCCGACGTGGATGAGGTCAATGCCGGGCGCAAATGGCGCATCGCCTTCATAAAACTCGACGCGCTGTTTGTAGACGCCGCGCACGATGTTGACCACGTCGTCTTCGTCGTAGGCGTGGCGCATCACGTCGTATTTCATGTATTTGCCGGTGGCGTACTGCAGCTCCTTCTCCTGCAAATGCAGGCGCGCGTTGGGTAGCAGGTGCACATTGCCGGCGTGGTCGTAGTGCAGGTGGGTGATGATGACGTCTTTGACGTCTTGCGGTTGGATGCCGAGACGCGCAATCGCTTCGATCGGCGAGCGCAAATAATCGCGCTTGCGCCGCACCGAGGATTCGGCCGAGAAACCGGTATCGACCAGGAGGGTGCGCTCGTTGTTGCGGATCACCCAGACAAAATAGTCAATCGGATACGGCCCGTCGTGCGGGTCAAACGCCATAAACGCTTCCTGGCGTTTGCGCGCCATGGTGGCGTAACGCAGGGCGTAGATTTCGTATTCGGGCAGGGCGGCAGTCACGGACTTCTCCTCATTGATGAGCGGGGTGCGGGTTGCGAGGGATGTTCTTTCTTTGTGGCTCAGCGGACAGCTTTTGCGGTACGTGCAGCGGCGTTCAATCTTTGCCAGCGCGCGCCATGATCGCTGCCTGCCTTGCCAGCACCTGACGCGATTGATCAACCACCGGCAGATCAACCATGCGCCCCCGATAGGTAAACGCGGCGCGCCCGCTTGCCACTTCTTTCTCGAACTCGGCCACCAAACCTTGCGCAAATTCAACCTCGGCGGGGGAGGGCGCGAACTCTTGGTTGACGATGCCTACTTGCGTTGGGTGCACGCAAAACGCACTCTCGAAGCCCAGCCTGCGCGCGCGGCGGATGCGCGCGCGGAAGGCGTCCTGATCCTTGAAGTCGGCCACGGTGCCGATGAAGCCCACCGGCATGATGCCGGCACGGCGGCATGCGGTGACGTTCATCACGTTGGGCACGTAGAGGCCGTCGTCATCGACCGCCATTTGCATTGATACCGCGAGGTCTTCCGCGCCGACGATCTGGCCTGCCACACGGATGTGCGACGCGGCGATGGCGTTCATGTTGGTGAGGCCCTCGGCGTCTTCAATCATGGTGATGATGCGCGTGTGACCAATCGGCAAGCCTTGCTCGTGCTCCAGGTCAGCCAGCACTTCGGCCACCGACTGCACGAAGGAGGCATCGGGCACCTTGGGCAGCGCGATGGCGAGTACCGATTTGCGCACTGAAGCTTCGAGGTCACGCACCAGCAAGCGCCACGGGCGGTTGACGCGCACCGACACATCGCGGCCCGCTGCGACGAAGCGGTCTGCGATGCTGCCGACGCGGGTGCGTGCCTCTTCTTTTTGCAAAGGGCCCACGCTGTCTTCAAGATCGATTTGCAGCAGATCAGCCGGCACCTTGAAGGCGCTCTCGACAAAGCGGTCGCTGACCGCCGGGACAAACATGATCGAGCGCCAGACGGGAGTGGGTTGGGTGGTGTGGGTGTGGCGCATGGCGTTCTCTGAAAAGACCGTTTGGGTGGCAGGTGGGTTTGTCTATCAAGATGCGAGATTAGGGCTACGGCAGCCGCGCCAGCTCGGCCAAAATTTCATTTGTGTGTTCACCGAGCTTCGGCGCAGCCCGGCGAAACCCGCCGGGGCTGCCAGACAGACGCGGCACCACGTTGTGCATCGGCAGGCTGCCCATGTCAACGTCTTCCACTTCGACGATCACTTCGCGGCCCATCGTGTACGGATGGCCAAGCAGGTCTTTCATCGAGCACACCGGGCCAACCGTCACGCCCGCTGCCTCAAACAACGCGAGGTTGTCTGCCGTACTGCGCGCACCGATGAAGCCGCCGATGATGGCGTCAAGCGCTTCGCGGTTGGCGACGCGGCCTTCGTTGTTGACGAAGCGCGCATCGGTCTTGAGTTCCGGCCGTTCGATGCTGTCGAAAATTTTCATCGCCATCGACTGCATCGAGCCGCTCAGCGCAACGTAGCTGCCATCACCACACCGATACACATTGCGCGGCGCGGCGTGGGTCGATTGATTGCCCGCGCGCATGGTCGCTTCGCCGGTGAGCGTGGTCTTGGCCGCCTCCGACGCAATGAAGGAAAAAATCGGCTCGAACAGAGAAAGGTCGATCACCTGCCCCTTGCCCTCGCGCTCGGCCACGCGCAGCGCGGTGAGCACACCGGCAGCGCCGTAGACGCCGGCGATCATGTCGGCCATCGCCAGTGGCGGCAAGGCAGGCGGCTTGTCGGGAAAGCCGTTGAGATACGCAAAGCCCGACATCGCTTCGACCAGCGTGCCGAAGCCCGGCTTGTGACTGTAGGGGCCGGTCTGGCCCCAGCCCGAGATGCGCACGATCACCAGGGCCGGGTTGAGTTCAAGCAGCAGCGCAGGCGCGAGGCCCATTTTTTCCAGACCGCCGGGGACGAAGTTCTCCACCAATATCTGCGAGTGGCGCAACAGCTTTTTCAGGTGCGCCACGCCCTCGTCCGATTTGATGTCAAGCACCAGCGAGCGCTTGTTGCGCCCGTAGACCTTCCAGTAGATCTGCTGGCCCGCTTCGCGCCAGTGGCGCAGGTCATCGCCGCCCTTGCCCGGTTGCCCGGGAGGATCATCGCGCTCGACCTTGATCACATCCGCGCCGAAATCGGCGAGGTAGGCGGTGAGCATGTTGCCTGCCACCAGGCGCGACAAATCGATCACGCGCACATCGTGCAGCGGGCCGCGTTGATTAGCGTCGAATTGAATCATCGTGGGGACAGTTTAACGGGCGCTGCTTATTACAATGCAGCAGCCCATTTCGTCCGCCTTGCTCACTGCGCTGCATCCTCGCCATCATGACATCCGCCGCCTTTTCCCTGCTCGAACGCAAGCGCTTCCAATCCACCGTCGATGGGCATGCAACGGACCTGTTCACGCTGGTCAACCAGCGCGGCATGCGCGTGGCGTTCACCAATCTGGGCGCGAAAATTTTGCAGATCATCGTGCCCGGCCGCGATGGCGTGATGGACGACGTGGCGCTCGGCTACGACAGCATCGCCTCGGTGCTGACCGGGCAGAGCAGCATGGGGGCTTTCATCGGCCGCTATGCCGGGCGCGTTGGCGGCGGGCGCTTCACGCTCAATGGCAAGGCGCATCAACTGAGCATCAACAGCGGCGTCAACTCGCTGCACGGCGGTGTCACGGGCTCGCGCTTCAGGGTGTTTGACGTGAGGCAAATCGACGCGGCCACTTGCGAACTCACGCTCGACTACCCCGATGGCGACCAGGGCTACCCCGGCCATGTGAAGTCACGCGTCATTTATAAGGTGACCGAAGACAACGCCCTCGACATCCGCTACGAAGCCACCACTGATGCGCCGACCATCGTCAACTTCACCTCGCATGGTTTTTTCAATCTCGCCGGCCACAGTGCGGCCAGTGAAGCCACCACGGGCGAGCACATCCTGACGATTCCGGCTGACGCCTTCACGCCGAGCGACGACAACCTCATCACCACCGGTGAACTGAAATCAGTGACAGGCACAGCCCTGGATTTTCGCCAGCCGCTGCGCATCGGGGCGCGCATCAACGACCCCTACCTCATGCATCCGTCCACGCGCGGCTACGATTTCAACTGGGTGGTCAGCAAGCCACCAGGAGAATACGGTCTGGCTGCGACGCTGTATGAACCCGCCACCGGCCGCGAGAT
>JANNCZ010000521.1:0-12767 GCA_031387185.1 Burkholderiales bacterium | reverse complement strand
GCAGGCGCTCGTTGATGTGATCGCCGCCACACGCGCTCTGCATGCGGAGGCCGATGCTGTTGCGGCGGATGGGCGGGCCGCAACTGCGGCGGGCCGCGAAGTGTTGGTCGGTGGCATGCAGATATCCACAAAAATTTATCGCGCTGGCGGTGAGCTGATATCCGCCGTGGATCGAATTGGAGCGGCTATTGACAAGGCGGTGCTTGACACCATTCCCGATCTGACGGCGGTGCCAAAAGTGGTCAGTGGGCTGGCGGGATTTGCTGGATCGATGGCACCAGGTTCGGGACTGGAGGGGCGGATCAGTCAGATGCTGAAAGACGCGGGTGCGTCGTCGCAGGGAAGATTGCAGCGCACCGACGGGGCGACCGGAAGGGCTGCTACGGAGCTAAGAATAGCGATTGCCAACCTTCGCGCAGCGACCGAGTCACTCGTTACGGCGGCATCCCAGGTCCGAAGCAGAACGGTCAGTTTTGATCCTGCGGCCACAACCGCAAGTCTGGCGGACTGCGGCATAACCGTGTCGTCGGCACTTGCCGCAACGCCGGCCACGGTGACTCTCAAGGGGGGAACGGACGAGACGTACAGCATCATTCTCGCGGGCGGCACGAAGCCCTATGTCGTTCAATTGCAGGGCGCGGCTCCGAAGGCAGGGCTTACAGTGAGGGGGCCGGCGCCATTCGACAGCGCTATCATAATCACTGCTACTCCCGCGCTGACCGGCAAGCAGAGTTTTTCCATACTCGCGATGGATGCCTCAAATCCACCCAAGGCGGTGGAGGTGCTGGTTTCGGTGTCAGGAACGACGGGCGTGGCGGGCGAGCCATCGACTCAACCGACGGCGTCAGCGTTAATGCTGGCCTTGAACAAGCTGTCCGGATTTGATGTTGACGGCACCAAGGTGTCCATCAAACCTCCGATAGAAACTCTTGGCGACGGCAAACTCAAGGTGACGATCGCTTGCGAGCCCGCGCGGACATCCCCGCTGAGTCAAAATGCAGTGGTCACCGCACTGTTGGGCCAGACCGGCGCTGACGGGACAAAGATAGGTGAACTGCTGACATCGACTCCCGCCGAGGCATTTGTAGTTACCGGTGACGCCAAGTGCATAGCAACTTCAGCGGCACAAGGCCGGCTGCAGAGAATTTCGCTTAGTCCGGCGGAAATTTCCATGCGCGAGTCGGTGCGCGGTTGGCAGAAAAAGTTATGTCTCTCGGGGAGGCAGGCCGATGGCATATGGGGGCCAAATTCTCAAGCTGCCCTTGAGCGGTGGCGTAAAAAAACGGGCAGCAAAAACGTGGCAGTTACCGTCACCGACGAAGAGAGAAGGACTATCGCAGGCGCGGACGATGCCGTAGTTGCCACATGGTGCAAAGCACCTTAGACAGGCCGACATTTTTCAGATAGTCCATCGTGCCCATTAAGCCTACTCACCGCACAGCCTGGTCGCGGGCTGTTGAAAAAAGCTCGCTGACTGCAGGCCGCAATCGCATGCGTGATGCAATTTCCGCGTACAAACAGCTCGGTGACCCGGGGCTTCAATTGCAACTTGCATTGGAAGTCGCAGAGACGAGAGCGCATGAATATTGCGGGATGTTCACAAACGTCGTCATGGTGACAGCAGGATTTAAAACCAAGCGTACAGCACTGGGCGTGGCGCGCTTGGTTAAGCTACCTTGCGTCACATTCATTGTGCGCTCCAAATGGAAAAGCCCGCGCTCGAAGAGCAAGCAAGTGCTACCGTCTCATGTTTTGGCATTCGCCGGACTAAACGGCGAACGGAGGCTTTTTGCTGTGCCAACTGACGTAGTTTCCGAGACCAGTTTCTATTCAGCGCGGTCTCACGCCCCCGCCGGGATCGACGTACACGTGCCCTCATTCAAGGATATTGGGAACGTCACCTGCGCGGCCTATCTGAAGTCAGACGGTGGGGAGAAGCTAGTAGCTCTGAGTTGCCAGCATGTTTTGTCGCCGGTCAGGCAACTCGCAGATACCGCTCCGATAGAGGGCGCAGAGATTCTAGTTAATGACGGGTCTGCGATTGGTCTCGGGCGAAGCACCGGATTCGGCGGGCGTCTGCGTACGGATGGACTTCCCAGCTTTGATGTGCAGTTGGGCCGCGTTGATGACCGGACCGCGCTCGCCGCAGCATTGAACGGACTCAATTTAACGCCCGGACGGGAGATATTGAAATCGGAAAACGAATTTAACTCGATCGCAAATTCGGCCAATTTTGAGATTCTGGTATCGCCGCACAATCGGCCTTCGGCAACTGACCCATTACGTCGCACGCCATTGCGCGCGGCATTTCTGCGCTACGCGCCCACCGATGTTCAGGGAATCGCATACACATTTTTTGACAACGAAAATGAATGCGAACTGCCGGTGAATCACCGCCGCTTGATCATGTTCAAACTACTGAATGGGGGAGAAACCATCCACGGCGATAGCGGTTCCGCGATTGTGGTGCGTAACGCAGATGGCCGCCAAACATTGGCGGGAATGCATATCGCCGGGGGAAATGAGCGTGACTACTTTTATTCGTATGTCATTCCCGCATGGCTGCTGTTTAACCCCTATCAATATTCACGCCTACCGTCTGGTGCCAGCCTGCGTCCGGCAGCTGTATTTTGATCGGCATTTCATCGGAGAAAGTATTGATAGCTTAAGCACCTCAAAATTCCTTTTTTGAACACAAGTTCGTTCCAATGAAATTAGCGCAAACTGCCGATGGATACTGCCAAGGTCAAGACGTCCATCCAGCAGGACGTTGTCAATCTCCTGATCGACTCGCTGGGGAAACGTCTGGAAGCGTTGGAAAGCAGCGCCAATGGCCGAGTGGTTTTCTTGCGTACCGTTGGCACCCTCAAACCCGAGCAGTGGGCCAACGAGCTCCACCCTACTCCGCGCGGCTTCAACAAAATGGCGACGAAGCACTGGGTGGATGCCGTAAAGACTGCTTTTGCCTGAGCTGGGCGCGGCACGCCGTCGCGCCGCCACGAGTGCTATTCCTACTGCGCCACCGGAGCGGAGGCCCGGTGATCGAGGCCGACACATGGTTGGTAAATGGCGCCTCTCTCAACAGATGAAAGCGCAAGTCATCCGCAGGTGGCACACAAATCAATCTGCGTCATCACCGCAATATCTTCCCCAAACCACGCCGCAATCGCCGCGCGGCGCTCGCCCAGATATTCGGGCTTGCCCACGGCATCAAGACGCATGGTGAGATCGTGACCAGGAATCAATAGGGTGCCGGGTACTTTTTTCCACCACTCCCAGATCACCTTGAGGCTTGCTTCACTCTGCGCGTGATCCTCGGAGAGATCGACCTTGCCGCACAGCAACTCGGCGCGGTTCTTCGCGGCGTCGCCGGTGAACAGCAACGGCACTTCGCCGCCGGTGAGATAAAACAAGAGATGCCCGGGCGTGTGGCCCGGTGCGGCGATGGCTTGCAGCTCCGGTAAAAACACATCACCACCCTTGAGGCGCTGCGTGCGCGGTGAACGCGCCAGCTCTTGCACATACAGCTCGGGCAGCGGATTGAAGCCAGGCGGCTGCGCAGCAGCCCAGGCGAGTTCCTCCGCGCCGATCCACAGGCGTGCGTTGGGAAACAGCGTGAAGTTGACGGCGTGGTCGTAGTGCGCGTGTGACAGCACGACGTCGGTCACTTGCGCCGGCTCGACGCCGCGCTCTTTCAACTGTTTGCGCAACTCGCGGCGAATGCCGAAAGCGCCAACATCCATCAACACCACACGGCCTTCGCCGCGCAGCAAGGTGATGGTGCTCCAGCCGAGGCCGCCGTGACACACCGAGCGGCCGGGGAAGCCCTGAACCAACACATCGACTTGAACCATGCTCATCCTTCTTCCAGAGTGAATCCCGGAAACAAGGTCACCAGTTTCGCCATCACGTCGTCGACGATAAATCCCGGCGCACGCTCCACTGCGCGCCAGCGCCGCGCTTTGAGGTCGAGGGATGCGGGACGATCCGCCAGGATGACACCGCCGGTAGCCAAGCCCGCACCCGCCAGCTTGACTTCAAACGGCCAGCCGCGCACGGTCGAAGTGATGGGACAAACCAGGCAAAAAAATTGCCGGTTGAACGGCGTTGCACTGACCACCAGACCGGGATGCGGATCTCGCATTTCACGACCAGATGAGGGCGACCAGTCGATCATGATGATGTCGCCAAATGCTGGCGCTTTCATTTGCCGGCGGCTGTCTTGCCGCTGCGTTTCGCCGGTGCGGAGGCCGCCTTCTTTCTGGACGCTTGTTTCAGCGGCGCTCGTTTCACCGCCGCTCGCTCCCCCGCTTCCCGTCCCACCGGCGCGCGGTCAAGCCAGGCTTCACTCGGCCGTTTGGCACTGGAACAGCCGGCCAGCAACTGCGTCAAGGTGTATCTGGGCCGCGCTGCTCTTGCCAATCTCAATGTGAGAATGGTCTCGCCGCCTTCGGCCGAAAATTTCCCCTGCAGCCGGTCTCCCTGGATGACGCCCAACGCGTGCTGCGCATCTTTGCCCAACCGCATGGCGAGGCCATTGCCCCATTTCCCGACGGCGAAGTTGAACGCTGGCTGCCGCCCGGCGGTGATGGCTGTTTTCATGAATACCTCTTGGGCAATGCAGATCAGGATGGGAGGAGAGTTTATCCGATATGTCTACAAACGTAGATACAATTTTCAAGGCGAGTGCTGAGTTGATGCGCCGCAGCCGGCGGCATCGGGATCGGGCGAATTCCATCGCGCACCTCTGACCGAATGCAACGCGCCAATCACTCCGGCAGCGTCACATTGGCCTGCTCGATGATGCGCTTGAACCCGGCCGACTCCGCAGTGACAAATTCGCGAAACTGCTGCGGCGTCATCGGATTGGCCTCGCCGCCGAGCGCGTGCATTTTGTCGATGAACGCGGGATTGCGCAGCACCCTGGTGACTTCACTGTTGAGCTTGGCAATAACATCGGCCGGCGTGCCAGCGGGTGCAAACAAGCCGTACCAATTAATCAGTTGGTAGCCGGCTACCGCTGGCGTATCGGCAATCGGCGGCACATTGGGCAGCGCGGCAACGCGCACTTTGGAGGTCACGCCGAGCGGTTTGACCTGGCCGCCATTGATGAACGGTTGCACCGCGGCGACGCTGGCGAAGGTCATGGTGATGATCTTTGCCGCCACATCGGCGGTCTGCGCGGCTGCGCCTTTATAGGGGATGTGCTCGATGCTCACGCCGGCCAGCTTGTTGAACAGTTCGCCCGACAGATGCAGCGGATTGCCGATGCCCGATGAGGAATAGTTAAGCTTGCCCGGCCGCGCCTTGGCGTAGGCGATCAACTCGGCCACAGTGCTCACCGGCACATCGCTGTTGACCACCAGCACATTGGGCATCATCACGACGTTGGTAACCGGGATGAAATCCTTGTCGGCGTCGTAGGGCATCTTCTGTTTGTACAGATGCGGATTGGTGGCGATTTCGCCCGAGGCCGCCATCAGCAGCGTGTAGCCGTCGGGCGCGGCCTTGGCCACGGCGCTGGCTGCGACCATGCCGGCAGCGCCGGCGCGGTTTTCGACGAGTACGGTTTGACCCAGACCATCGCGCAGCGCTTCGGCGAGATGGCGCGCGGTGATGTCCACGCCGCCACCGGCACCGTAGCCGACCATGAATTTGACCGGGCGGTTGGGGTAGGGCTGGGCCAGAGCAGGGTCAGGCGCCAATGTTGCGCCGAGCAACAGGCACGCGCATACCCCCGCGAATCCTGCGCCGCGAATCAATCCGGTTTTCATGCGCCGCCCCTAAAGTGAAGGCGCGCAGTGTATCAGCGCGTCCAGGGCGCGTCCGCTGCGGCATCAAGGCCGTAGCGTTGCATTGCTGCACCCGGCACATCGCGCGCGACCTTGCCGTCTTCGGCCAGCGCGATCAAGGCATGCACGGCAATCCAGTTGCGGTCCACTTCAAAAAAGCGGCGCAGTTGCGCACGCGTGTCGCTGCGCCCGAAGCCGTCGGTGCCGAGTGTGACGTAGCGCGCACTGATCTGCGCGCGAATCAATTCGGGCAGGGCGCGCACATAGTCGCTGGCGGCAATCACCGGCGCGTTTGATCCAGCCAATGCCCGGGAAACCCATGATCCATGCGCTTCCTGGGGCGCATGCTCTGAAGAAGCGCTCCAGGAGCGCATCCTGGCGCGGTCTGCTTGTAAACCATCCTTGTGCAACTCGGTAAAGCTGGTCACGCTCCATACCTCGGCATCGAGACCAAAGTCTTGTTTGAGCAGCAGTGCGGCGGCGCGCACTTCGCCGAGAATCGCGCCGCTGCCGAGCAGGCGCACAGCGGGTTGCGCCATGGATTCGGCGTCAGGCCGCAGCGCAGCCGCACCTTGCGGCCCTTCGAGCAAATACATGCCGCGCACAATCCCGGCACGCATCGCCGGATCAAACGCCACCTGCGCGCTGTTTTCGTTCATCGTCGTGAGGTAATAAAACACGTCTTCGCGCCGCTCGATCATGGCGCGCATGCCCTCTTCGACAAGCACCGCGACCTCGTGCGCGAAGTGCGGGTCATAGGCGCGGCAGTTGGGAATCGTCGAGGCGATCAAATGGCTGGAGCCGTCCTGGTGCTGCAAGCCTTCGCCGGCCAGTGTGGTGCGCCCGCTAGTGGCGCCGACGAGGAAGCCGCGGGCACGTTGATCGGCAGCCGCCCAGATCAGGTCGCCGACGCGTTGAAAGCCGAACATCGAGTAATAGATGTAGAGCGGCAGCATCGGCAGGCCGTGATGCGCGTAGCTGGTGGCGGCAGCGATCCATGACGACATTGCGCCCGCTTCGGAGATGCCTTCTTCGAGAATCTGGCCGTCGCGTGCTTCCTTGTAATAGAGCAGTTCTTCCTTGTCTTCGGGCTCGTACTGCTGGCCGCCCGGCGAGTAGATGCCGATCTGGCGGAACATCGACTGCATGCCGAAGGTGCGCGCTTCGTCGGCGACGATGGGGACGATGCGCGCGCCGATCTGCTTGTCCTTCACTAACTGCGTGAGCATGCGCACCAGCGCCATTGTGGTCGACATGCCGGTTGCTGGCGTTGCGGGGTCCACCGCGAAACGCGCGAACTGTTCTGCTGGCGGTGCGGTCAGCGAAACGGATGTGGCGTCCAGGTCGCCCGTTGCGTCCGGAGTGCCTGACGCGCGGGATGTGCGGGATGCGCCCGGCGACGCAGCCCGCGCAACCCGGCGCGCCGGCAGCGAACCGCCCAGTGCAGCGCGGCGCGCGGCGAGGTATTTCATCTCGGCGCTGTCCGGCGCGGGCTTGTAGAACTTCACCTCGCGCACATCGTCATCCGACAGCGGCAGCGCAAAGCGGTCGCGGAACGCCATCAGCGTTTCGTCATCGAGTTTCTTTTGCTGATGGGTCGAGTTGCGCGCCTGCCCCGCCGTGCCCATGCCATAGCCCTTCATGGTCTTGGCGAGAATCACCGTGGGCTGGCCGCGATGGTTCGCCGCCGCGTGATAGGCGGCGTGAATCTTCACCGGGTCATGCCCGCCGCGTTTGAGTTGGTCGATGTCGGCATCCGACATATGCGCCACCAGCGCGCGCACCTCGGGGTACTTGTTGAAAAAATGTTCGCGGTTGAAACGTCCGTCGGTCGCGGCGTATTTCTGAAACTCGCCATCGACGGTCTCGTGCAGGCGGCGCAGCAGGGCGCCTTCGTGGTCGCGTGCAAACAGCGCGTCCCAGTTGGAACCCCACAACACCTTGAGCACGTTCCAGCCCGCACCGGCATAGAGGCCCTCCAACTCCTGAATGATCGAGCCATTGCCGCGCACCGGGCCGTCGAGGCGCTGCAGATTGCAGTTGACGACGAAGATCAGGTTATCGAGACCTTCGCGCGTGGCCAGCGCCAGCGCAGCGAGCGACTCGGGCTCATCCATTTCGCCATCGCCGACGAAGCACCAGACCTTGCGATGCTCCGACCCTCGTACATTTTTTGTGATGCCGCGATGTTCGAGATAGCGCATGAAGCGCGCCTGATACAGCGCCTGAATCGGGCCGAGGCCCATCGAGCCGGTGGGGAATTGCCAGAAATCGGGCATCAACCACGGGTGCGGGTACGACGACAGCCCGCCGCCACCGACCTCACGCCGGTAGCGGCCCAGTTGCGATGTACTCAAGCGGCCTTCGAGAAAGGCGCGCGCGTACACGCCCGGTGCCGAGTGCGGCTGGAAGAACACCAGGTCGCCGCCGCCGGGCGCATCGGGGCCGCGAAAGAAATGGTTGAAACCGACCTCGAACAAATCCGCTGCGGATGCGTAGCTGGCGATGTGGCCGCCCAGCTCGGCCGAAGCGCGATTGGCGCGCACCACCATGGCCAGCGCGTTCCAGCGCACGATGGCGGTGATGCGCGCTTCGAGCGACACGTCGCCAGGGAAGGGTGCCTGCGCCTCGAGGCCGATGCTGTTGCGATACGGCGTGGTCAGCCCGCGCGGCGCATCGATACCGGCGCCGCGTGCGGCCTCGGTGAGGCGCTGCAGCAGGAAGGCGGCGCGCTCATCGCCTTCGCGCGCGGCAACCGCAGCGAGCGCGTCAAGCCACTCGCGCGTTTCCACAGGGTCAAGATCAGATTGCGCGGCAAGGCCCACTACGGCGGAAATATCAGAGTGATCGGTCATGGCGGCTGGGCTGCCGGGTGGGCAGAAAATGCAAAATGGGATCGCATGATGGTAGGGCCAATGCCTCCATAGAGTATGTCGCATCGACATACTCCTTCACCGCCAAACAGCATAAACTGCTGATATTTTCGTCAGAAATGAACAAATATGCCGCAATCAACGCTAGACGCCACTGACTGGAACATCCTCGACCGGCTCCAGGCCGATGCGCGCATTGCCAACGTGAAGCTTGCCGAGGCCGTGCATCTGTCGCCTTCACCCTGCCTCGCGCGCGTGCGCGAGCTCGAAGCGGGCGGCTACATCAGCAAATACGTCACGCTGCTCAATCCGCTCAAGGTTGGGCTGACGGTGAGCGTGTTCATCCACGTCACGCTGGAGAAGCAGGCGGAAAAGCAGCTAGGCAGTTTCGAGGCGGCGATTCAAAAGCGCCCCGAGGTGATGGAGTGTTACCTGATGACCGGGGACGCCGACTATCTGTTGCGTGTCGTGGTGCCCGACATCCAGGCGCTGGAGCGCTTCATCGTCGATCACCTGACCAAGATACCCGGCATTGCCAACATCCGTTCCAGCTTCGCGCTCAAGCAGGTGAAGTATCAGACCGCATTGCCGCTGCCGCAGCAAACGCCGCGGCGCGCGGGCAAGGCATGAGCGCCGCCGCATGAGCAACAACCTTGCATCGACACCGCGCCCCTGGCTGGCGCGGCTGCATCCAAGCCTGTTTGCCATGCCGCTCGGCCTCCTCGGTCTCTGCGGAGCGTGGCGGCGCGCAGTACTGCTTGGCTTCACGATCGGGCAACCGGTCTCGCTGTGGCTGCTTGGTGCCGGCATGTTGTTGTTTGGTGTGCTGCTGCTGCTTTGGCTAGTCAAGCTCATCTTGCATCCGGACGCAGCGCGCCAGGAGTGGGACCATCCGGTGCAGGGGCCGATGCTGGCGATGATGCCGGTGACGGTGCTGCTCATCGTTGCCCTGGCTGCGCAGGCCCTGCCGCTGCCATTTGCGTTCTGGCTGACCCTCACGCTGGGCGCATTTGCGCTGCAGGGAGTGCTGGCCTGGCGGGTGGTGGCGCAGCTCTCGACCGGAAAAATGCCACCAGAGTGGGTCACCCCGACCCTCTACCTGCCCACGGTGGCCGGCGGCTTCGTCGGCTCGATGGCATTGAGCGCGCTTGATCAGCCGGGCTGGGCCGCGCTGCTGTTCGGCATGGGCCTGGGTGCGTGGGCGCTGCTTGAAGTGCGCATCCTCAACCGCTTGTTTGCCGGGCCGCTCCCGGTGGCGTTGCGCTCGACCCTCGGCATCGAAATTGCTCCTGCTGCAGTGGGTTCGCTCGCGGTTGCCACCCTATGGCCAGCGCTGCCCGCCGACGTGCTGATGGTGTGCCTGGGCATCGCCAGCGGCCCGCTGCTCGCGGTGCTCACACGCTGGCAATACTGGTCCGCTGCGCCGTTCTCGGCCGGGTTCTGGTCGTTCTCGTTTCCGCTGGCAGCAATGGCCGGCGCGATGGTCGAAGCGGTGCAGCGCGGCAACTGGCCACCGCTGGTGGCGCTGGTGGCGGTGCTCGTTGCCAGCGCGGTGATTGCATTCCTCGCGGTACGCACGATGGTGCTGCTGGGGCAAGGCAAGTTGTTGCCACCGCAGTAAACGGTTCCATGCGCGGTCGCCAACCGCGAACTGTCTGCGCGTGCGTGTCCAGGCTTGCTCCAGCCGAGCATCCGGATTCAGGCAGCCAACGGGCTGCCTCAGATCCCTCACCTCAGATCCCTCAGCTGGCGCAAATAGCGTCGCGCGTTGTACTATTTATTCGGAAGCTGAAATACGTTTCGAATTTCCGAAATCCCCCGCTTCCCATTTGCCTGCCCGTCGCCCGGCCCCCCTGGCGGCGAGCGCTCCCCGTTTCTGGTTAAAAAGGAGTTTTGCCATGCCGCGTTACACCCTCAAAGTCAACGGCAAGAGCCGCACCGCCGATGCCGATGCCGATACACCTTTGCTTTACGTCCTGCGCGACAACCTGGGCCTCAATGGTCCCAAATTCGGCTGTGGCCTCGCGCAATGCGGTGCCTGTACCGTGCATGTGAATGGCGCAGCGGTGCGCTCGTGCGTGACGCCGGTTGCCGCGCTCAAGGGCAAGAGCGTGACCACGCTCGAGGGCCTCGGCACCAGTACCAAGCCCAGCGCCTTGCAAAAAGCCTTCATCGACGAGCAGGCAGTGCAATGTGGCTACTGCATCAACGGCATGATCATGACGGCGTCGGCCTTCCTCGCCAAAAACAAGAAGCCCTCGGAGGCCGAGATCAAACAGGCGCTGGCCGGCAACCTGTGCCGCTGCGGCACCCATCAACGCATCGTCGCGGCAGTCCAGCGCGCGGCCAACGCTTAAAGGAGCCCGCCATGAAAATCGAACGCAGGGACTTTCTTAAAACCGCTGGTGCGCTGGTGGTGGGTTTTTCATTCGTCAATGCCGAAGCAAAGACGGCAGCAGACGCGCTTAGCCCGGCCAAGACCGTTGACAAGGAAGCACTTGATGCCTGGCTCGCGCTTGGACGAGATGGGCGCGTGACGGTGTACAGCGGCAAGGTAGACCTCGGTACCGGCACGCGCACGGCACTCGCGCAAATCGTGGCCGACGAACTCGATGTCGCCTTCGACCAGATCGACATGGTGATGGGCGACACCGGCACCACGCCGGACCAGTGGCTCACCGGCGCCAATCTCACCATTTCCCAGGGCGGTGCCGAGTTGCGCCGCGCGGCGGCGAGCGCGCGCCTCGCACTGATGGCGCGCGCTGCGCAAAAGCTCGGCGTGCCGGCGGCTGATCTGGTCACCGACAGCGGCGCGGTGCATGTCAGGGCCGAGCCATCGCGCGCCGTGCCCTACAGCGAGTTGATCGGCAAGGGTTTCGAGATCAAGGTCGATCCCAAGGTCGCGCTCAAGAAGCACACCGACTACAAGGTGGTGGGCAAGTCGATTCCACGGGTTGATATTCCCGGCAAGGTCACTGCCACCTTCCCTTACGTGCATGACTTCCGTCTGCCCGGCATGCTGCATGCGCGCGTGCTGCGTCCGGACATCTTTGGTGCCAAGGTCGCGAGCGTGGATGACAGCGCCGCGCGCAAGGTCGGTGGCTTTGTGCAAACCGTGCGCAAGGGCGATTTTGTCGCGGTGCTGGCCAACAATGAATGGGCCGCCGTCAAGGCCGCGCGCGCGCTCAAGATCACCTGGAGCGGCGGCGTCACCCTGCCGGCAAAGAGCACGGTGTTCGAAACCTGGCGCCAGCGCCCGGTGGCAAAAAAAGATGCCACACAAAAAACCGGCGACGCCCCCGCCACTCTGGCGGCGTTGCCTGCCGGCGCCAAGCGCGTCAAGGCGAGCTACGAATTTGCGGTGCAGACCCACGCCTCGCTCGGCCCCTCGTGCGCCGTCGCCAGCTATAAGGACGGCAAGCTCACGCTGTGGACGGCGTCGCAAGCCACCCATTCGATGCAGGATGAAGTGGCGGCGATCACCGGCGTGCCCAAGGCGGCAGTTCGCTTGGTCTATCTCGAAGGCTCGGGCTGCTATGGCCGCAATGGACACGAAGATGCCACGGCCGACGCCGCGCTCATAGCCACGCTCACCGGTAAGGCGGTGCGGGTGCAATGGATGCGCGACGACGAGACTGCACGTGCGCCGAAGAGCCCGCCACGCGCGATTGATTTTGAAGCGGCACTCGACGCCGATGGCAAGCTTGCTGCATGGAGCGCCGATTTCTGGATTGCGCTCAACCACATCGCCGCCTTCAAACCACTCGACTTTCCACTGCTCGCCGCCACCGACATCGGCCAGACGAAACCGGGCAACTGGGTGGGCTTCCTGTTTCAGAACGCGGCGCTCGGCTACGGTGTCCCCAATGTGCGCGTCGACACCCATCACATCAGCGAGGCTTTTTTCCGCTCCTCGCATCTGCGCAGCCCGGGGCGTATTGAAAACAGTTTTGCCAACGAAGGCTTCATGGACGAGATGGCCTTCGCGGCCGGCACCGACCCGGCCGAATTCAGGCTCAAGCATTTGAAGGACGCGCGCGCCGAAGCGGTGATCCGCGCGGCGATGAAACGCGCCAACTGGCAAACGCGGGTGGGCCCCGCT
>JANNCZ010000516.1:0-2384 GCA_031387185.1 Burkholderiales bacterium | reverse complement strand
CGCTTTGACCTGCTGCCGCGCGAAGGCGGTGGCCTGATCGCTCGTATCACTCTCGCGCGCGCGCCTTAGCGCACCGGCGCAAGGCGGACGCTTGATCACTGTCTATTGGCGAGGGCATGCGCCGCCTAACACGCGAGACCTGCGATGAGTTGCGCGCTATTCCGATGGCGGGCAGCATCGAGAGTCTCAATGTGTCAGTGGCAGCGGGCGTCTGCTTGTTCGAGGCGCGCCGTCAGCGCCAATAGACGGTGATCAAGCGTCCGCCTTGCGCCGGTGCGCTAAGGCGCGCGCGCGAGAGTGATACGAGCGATCAGGCCACCGCCTTCGCGCGGCAGCAGGTCAAAGCGGCCAGCAGACTGGCGCACGATGCGGTCTACGATTGCGAGGCCGAGGCCGGAGCCGCCTTGCGCACTATCGACCGTACCATCGTTTGAGCCGCGCGCTTCGTCGAGCCGGGTGAACGGCTGCTTGACACGCTCCACATCTGCGGGCGGAATGCCTGGGCCACGGTCGCGAATTTCGATCATCGCTTGCTGTGCTGAGCGGGTGACGACAATCTCAATCTGGGCGAGGTGGTTTGCGTTGATGCCGTCAGCTTGTGTACCCGCGGCACTTAGATCCCGATCAGTGCGCATTGCGTTCCCACTAGCGTCTATCCCGGCGTCCAGCGGCTGGGTGGCACGCGGCACCGCATAGCGCAGCGCGTTGTCGATCAAATTCATCAGCGCGCGTTTGAGTGGGGCAGGGCGCGCGATGGCCTTGACCACGTCTTGCGCATCTTCGAGCGTGCCGGCCGGTGCCGCAATCGTCACGTGATGCGCGAGACTGGTATAGTGGGCCGCCAATTCCGCAGCGAGCGCGGTCAGATCGACTTCTTCGCCAGGCCGGCTCTCGTCCTTGCCGGCGCGTGCGAATTCGAGAAACTGCCCGATCACTGCGTCCATCTGTTCGATGTCGGCAACCATGCCGTCACGAAAGGTGGCATCGCTCGACATCTCGACGCCCAGACGCAGGCGGGCCAACGGTGTGCGCAAGTCGTGCGAGATGCCGGCCAGCACCAACGCGCGGTTGGTCTCTTGCGATTTCAAATTTTGCGCCATTTGATTGAACGCATGGGCGACTTCAACAATTTCGCGCGCGCCCGCTTCTTCTTGTTTGGGCGCCGGTTCGCCACGCCCCACTGCGCGTGCGGCCGACGCGAGGCTGCGCAAGGGTTGCGTTACGCGCCGCACCAGCCAATAGGCACCGAGCAGTGCGAGCGCTACCGCAAGCGCGCCCCAGCCCAGCCAGTCCCAGGGCAGCGGCGGCTCGATCCGCTCACGGCCCATGCGAATCCAGTACTCGTCCTCATCAATGCGAAAGCTCACCCACAGCCCTTCCTCATCGTTGCGGAGAAACGCGAAGCGCGTAGCGGCACCGGCCTTCTCGCGCACTAGCGCTTCCACCAACGTGGCGATGGGGCGTGCGGGCATCGGGGACGATTCGATCTTTTCATTGGCCTCAACGGGATAAATCTCGATCTGCTCGGTCGCGGAAATTTCACGCATCAAGGCACTGCGCGCTTCGGGCCTCGAACTAATCAACGCAGCACGCGTGAGATTGAGAATCGCGATGATCTGCTGCGAGATCTGCCGCGCGCGCGGCTCACGTTCGTAAAAGCGGAACAACTGCACCCACGCCAGCACCGATACGAACATCAGCACCGCGATGATCACGAAGGTGCGCCATAGCAGAGAGCGGGGGAACCACTGCATACGAACCAAGCGAGGTCAAAAAATAAAAGGGGTCTGACCCCTTTTATTTCTTTTATTTCCACTGCGTGAGTTGTTGGTGTGCATACCGGCTGGGTTTTAGTCTGGCACAAACACGTATCCAAAGCCCCACACGGTCTGGATATAGCGCGGCGTGGCGGGATCAGGCTCGATCAGTTTGCGCAGACGTGAAATTTGTACGTCGATGGCGCGGTCGAATACGTCGTATTCGCGCCCGCGCGCGAGTTCCATCAGTTTGTCGCGCGACAAGGGCTTGCGCGCGTTCTTGACCAGGACCTTCAACACCGAGAACTCGCCCGACGTGAGCGGTGTCGCTGCGCCATCCTTGGTCATGCTGCGCGTGGCGAGATTGAGGACGTAGGGGCCAAAGGCGACGGTTTCGAGTTCGGCGGCGGGCGCTGCGGGAGGGCCGGCTTCGGCCACGCGGCGCAGCACGGCGTTGATGCGCGCGACCAGCTCACGCGGGTTGAAGGGCTTGGGCAGGTAGTCATCTGCGCCCATCTCCAGCCCGACGATGCGATCCACTTCTTCGCCCTTGGCCGTGAGCATGACGATGGGCGTGGTGTTGCCGGCGGCGCGCAGGCGGCGGCAGATCGACAGGCCATCCTCCTG
>JANNCZ010000493.1:0-3438 GCA_031387185.1 Burkholderiales bacterium | reverse complement strand
CTTGATATCGGGGAAGCGTTCCAGAAAGCGCGCGTAGTAGCCGATCACGGCAGCAACCTGCGTTTGCTGCAACATGATCTCGGACACCCAGATGCGATACGCATCGCGCGTGTTTTGCCACGGCAGATCGTGACGGCCGTGGTTGCGCTGCCACGCGATGACGCGCGCCGAGAATGACGATGCGCGCGCCATAAGAAACGAAATAAGAAACGAAGTCAGCGCTGAGGCGCGGTCTGGAGCGAGATCAAGGCGCGCACTGCTGCCGTGACTACCTGCTTACCATCCGCACAGTATTCACTCATCGCCCAAACAAGCCGCGCAACTTCTCCTTGGCCTTGTCTTCGGCTGACTGTGGCTTTTGTGCGGCCTGTGCGGGCTGCGCTTGCCCTCCCGCCGCCGGTGCGGCAGGCGCGGCAGGCTGCTGCCCCGGCACCTTGATGCCGAGCGCGCCCTTGATCTTGTCTTCGACCGCGCCCTTGGCCTGCTGCGTCACGAGACTGCTGGCAATGGCGGCGTATTGAATGTCGTACTTCACCGCGTCGAGCGGGCCATAGATTTTGACCGGCACGGCCACGCCTTTGAGCTGCGCGTAATCTTTCGCGTCCTGCCCCGCGGGCGTGCCGACCACAGTAGCCTTCGCCAGATAGTCCATCGAGCTCTGCCCAATGTCCACCGTGCCAGCACCGCCGAGACGCACGAAGGGTGATTTGGCGTCGAGGTCATTGCTGGTGGCGACACCGTTCTTGATGGTGGCGCTGATTTTCATTTCGGTGAAGTCGGTCTTGTCCTCTTTCTTCGCGTCCTGCGTCTTGTCCTTGCTGCCGAGCGAAATCGCGGACTTGGCGTCGCGGAACGACTTGGCCAGATTGATGCCCTTATAGGCACCATCGCGCAGATTGATCGCGGCGCTGCCATTGAGCGCTTTCTTGAGCGCCGAGGGTGTGGCGCCGGCGGTGGTGACATCCAGATTGATGTTGCCTTTGCCCTCGAGCATGTCTTTGTTGATCGCGTCCTTCATCAGCGGGTTGATGTTGATGCCGCTGAGGTTTTGCTTGATCGCGAAAGCGTTGGTGTTGGCGTTGACGCTCACCGCACCGGCCAGCGTGCCCTGGTACAGCGCCGCACTCATCGGTGCGACATCGACCTTGCCGCCTGCTGCGCGAATCGTAAGCTGCACGTTGTTGGCTTTGACGTTGTTGACTTGCAGCGCGCCGATCTTGATGGTGCCATTGGCATTCAGCGTCTTGAGCGCGGAGAGGTCAATCGGCTTCTCGGCATCGGACGTCTTGGGCGCGTTGGGATCTTTCGGCGGGATGTACTTGTCGACGTTCAGCTTGTCGATAGCCACATCAAAATTGATCACGCTGTTCTTGAACTTGGTGACACCCACCTTGGCTGCAATCGTACTCTCGTCAAAGCGCGTATTGATGTCGGCGCTGAAAGTCTCCTTGCCGAGATCAGCGCGCGCCGAACCGGTGATCGGCAGCTTCACGGTTTTCTGCGGCATCTTCGGATCGGTCACCGTCACGTCGGCACTGATCTTCGCCAACTCGAATACCTTGCCTTCGAGATTGGCGGTGAGTGCAGTCGAGAGCACGGCGGCGACAGTGCGCTCGCCCTGCTTGGCGTTGGCGTCGAGCTTGACTTCGCTAATCGATAGCGACTTACCGCTGCCCTTGACGCCAGACAAATTGAACTTGGCATCAAGCGTCTCGGCACCGGTGAGCTTGACTGTGCCGGTGATGGCTTCGCCTGACGCCGACTCTTTGCTTACGTTGAGTTTGGGCGCATCGACCTTGATGTCGAAGCCCTCTTCACCACGCTTGCCGTTGGCCGACAGCGCAACGCCATCGACAATGATCTGTCCGGCATCAAGATTGATTGCGAGCCTGGGGGCCTTGGCCTTGAAGTCGTTGATCAACATGCCGGGCATGGCACCGCTGCCGCTGGCCGTCAGGCCCTCAACGCTCAGCTTGTGCCCTGCCATGTCGGCGGCGATCTTTGCCGCATCCAGCTTCACGCTGCCGGACTGGCCGCCGCGCCGCGCTTTGGCTTCAAGCGCGAGCTTCTCGGTCGAGAGCGCCATGGTCTTGGCGTTGACATCGAGCTTGGGCGACGTGAACTTGATCTCGAACGGCTCCTTGTCGAGCGTGCCTTTGGCATCGAGCGCGAGCTTTTCAGCCACCAGCGCCATGCTCGGTTGATCAAACTTGAGTACGGACGACGCAATTTTTGCGTCCAGTCCCGCGAGGTCAAAGCCCGCGGCAGCGGCGGCCCCCTTGGCTGCACCCCTGGCTGCACCGGTGGCGGCTTCGCGCAGGTTGCCGCTCACCTGTGCGTCGAGCCCGGCGAACGAATAGGCCTTCTTCTCCAGGTCAAACAGCAACTCGCCATTCACATTGGCCTTGACGTTCGCTGCCGGTTTCGCGCTTTCAATCGTGGCGGCGAGATTGACCTTCACTGGCACTTTATCGGCGACACGCCCGGTGGTAAGGTTGAGCGCCGACACCTTGATGGTGTTGCCCGCCAGTTCATCACGAAAAGTCACACCCGAATTGGCCACTTTCACCGACGAAATATCGAACTTGACCTTCGATGGTTCCTTCTCGTCTTTCGAGAGCAGGTCGTCGAAATTGAATTTGCCGTCCTTGCCCCGCACCACGTTTGCATTGAGGCCATTGATCTCGACCTTGTCGACCACAATTTCCTTGGAGAGCAGCGGCATGAGTTCGAGATAGACCTTGGCGCCATCGAGCTTGACGAATTCTTTTTCGCTCTTGAACTCGGACAGCGTGAGTGCGCCAAGCTCAACGCCAAGCTTGGGGAACACCGCGAGCTTCAAATCGCCCGCAATGGCAAGCGTACGGTTCTTCTTGTCTTTCACCGCTTTGGTGATGTCGTCCTTGTACTTGTTCGGATCAAAGGTCGCGGTAAGGATGCCTATGCCGATCACTACCAGCAGAATCAGGCCGCCGCCGATGATGCCAAGCCACTTGATGATTTTCATGACGCACTCGGGAGTAAAAGGATTCACGCGGGAACCAGGATGCGGCAGAGTGTAGCGTACCGGCTTCGCGCGTTTGCAAGGCGAGCCCGCGCAAGATCGCGCTCTATCCTCGACCACATCCCGCCTTCTTCAGTCTATCGTTCCGAAACCCGCTCCCACCAAGCGTTTTATGGAAGCTAAGCCAACAATGGCTCCCAGAGCGGCTCCCAGCGCGGATCCCAGCGTAGCTGCTATAGTCTCGCTGGTTAAGTCAGGTTGCGGCCAGTACGCAGGAAGTTGCCTGCGGGCGCGTGGCCTTGACGCAATGCGAAAAATAAAAACGAGACAGGAGAGACCTTGGATACGGCATCTTTGGGCCTTGACGCCCTTTTCAATCCTGCGTCGGTCGCCGTGGTCGGCGCCACCAATGACGTAGGGCGCATCGGTGGCGT